>NZ_JBFTMC010000058.1:0-25925 GCF_056396765.1 Bacillus sp. 05T22 | reverse complement strand
CAACTACAGGCTTATCTTCTGTATGCTGCATGTCGGAGTATCAGAGGAAGCCCTTCAAGGCGTTACCCTATCATTTGACTTCTCGAAATAATAGTTCTGCTGAATATTTAATCAGCGCCTAACCTTTTTAGTTAGGAACGTGTCACACAATTGTATGTTTGAAGTGCTAATTTAATCCTGTTTATATCAGCTGGACTTTGTACATTTGCTATAGTAATATAATGTTTAAATTCTTGTACCCCGCACCAAATACTGTAATCCGGATCAGTAATTCCATTCTGAATTTTCGGATATCTTGTATTAAAAGCTCCCTCTGCTGACTGCATGACATCGAGCGAGCGTCCGCCACTCTCCTGCATAATTAAACAGAGCATAAGTGGCACATAGGGCTCCACCCCAAATTCTTGGGCGTATTTACGCACCATAGGCTCCCATTTTAGAACTTCAGGTGGAACAGTTGCTGTTCCTACTCCTGCTCCAATAGGATTTGCATTTTTTTCTCCCTCTCCGTTTTTCCCTATATCTTGCCCAAATAGAACCAGTATAATAAATCCAAAAAAGAAGACGACCGCAAAGATTTTTGCCAATAATAGCGTCAAAAAGATTCGTAATTTCCAAGATTTCTTTTTCTTTTTTTTGACACTTTTAACCGCTTCTTCTTGCAATTCCTCATGAATGACTTCTTGTATTTGTGCCTTCATCACCTACTTCCCCCCTTCTCATCTCTGAAGATATTATTGTTCTGAACGTTTTTCTCTACTTATGAGAATCAAATATAAAAGTCCTAACAGAGCAGGCGTATATGTGAAAACATGAAAGATTGTTAGTAATATAGGAGAATGTTGTTGTTGAATAAAATCTAGCCCCCCGCCGTATCCAGCCCCTAGGAACCAAATAAACAATACCGTTCTAAATTGGAGTTTTTGGTCCAAAACGATACAATCGAATAAAACTACAACGAGTAATACTAGCATTGGCACAGCAATCATCCATACTTGATCTATATCCCCAAGTGTGAAGAGTGCTAAGATAAGGTGTGTCCACCCAAATAAACCTATGAGCCAAAACATACCTAAACTTATCGTACGTAGCTTACTTAATCTGTAACATCTCATATCCTGCCCCACTCCTTTTTTGTTAAGGAGACTGAGCCCCTTATGGGGCTCAATCCTCTTTATTCGGTTCTAGACGTTCTAATTGCTTAGGATTTGATGTAGGTAGATTCCAAGATTCACTTCCAGCTGCAAGTGCACTTGGCATGATATCTGGTGAAGACATTTCCTCTTCTCGTTGTGGCAGGATTTCACCGTGTTCTGTGACTCCTGCTGGTATCAAGTCTGGAATAGACACCGTTTCACTTGGTGTAGAAACAGTAGGTGTTTCTACTACAGGCTGCGGAATAGTTGACTTGACATCTATATCTGTATTTTGCGGGATAATACGCCCTTCTTCGTCTACTTTTGCTGGAATTAGGTCTGGAACAGAAACAGAATGAAGTGATGCTGGATCATTTGGAGGCATAGTGTGTATGTCTTCTTGTTGAGGTGTAATTGCGTTGCTTTCAATCTCGTCAGTCGTTACATCTAACTCCGTATTCGACAATGTTGTTGTGTGGTGTTCTTGTTGTGGTAAATGAATAGACTCTTGTTCTATTGGCATCTCATTTGTAGGATATTCAATGATGTCTAGTGCTGGTGGATCTGCAAGTTCTTTCTCGTGTACCTTCGTATGATTTGTATCATATATCGATGGTTTCTCATCCTCTTCTTCCGGTACAGATGAAGTAGACTCTTCTGTCTGCTCCATTACAGACGCTAATTCCGATTCATCTAAGTGAGCAAGCTGCTTTTGATCAGCTTCATCCACTTCCTCTTGCGTTGCATGTGGTTCTTCCGCCTCTTCTTGCTCTTCACCTTGAAGCGAAATTAATTTACGACTATCTTTTTCTTCTTGCTTCTCTTTATCCTGGTAATCGGATAAATCCTCTGGAACATTTGCTTTGACAAGATGTGGTTTTCTGTCTTCTTTATCCTTTGATTCAACTGGCGTATCTGCATCTCCCACTGCTACCAGTTCGGCTGCTGTGTTGAAATGATCTCCTATGCGTTCACTTACCGCCCCGCCGATATCCATAGCGGCTTCTTTTCCACGATTTGCAAAATGCTCTGTCATAAGTGAGATGTCTGTAACCGTTTTATAGATGTTTTTCGTTTTCTTGAAGCATGCTGCGATATTATCTCTAAAGATGTAGCATAGAATGAACACGATAATTTGAAAAATCATCGTAGATACATAACCAGCGAGCCCTGCTTCTGGTAATACATAGATTAATTCTGATACCGTGAAAATAATGACAAGCATCACGGACATTAGTATTTTTAAAGCAAGCGGACGTACCCATTGTGTTCCCCAACTCTCTAATACTTTACGATGTCCTGGTAATAAAGCCACTGCTAAGACGATTGGAGCAATTAAACTCATCACAAGGAACCATAATTGAAAGGCTACAATCAGTAAACAGAATACTAGAATCGGAAGACCGACGAATGGATTTACAATGTAGTAGATAATCGTGAAGATGATACGCTCTCCGACAGAATCCATTTTCATCATTTGGTTACTATGTTTAGTAATTTCTTCATTCACTATTGTATTTCGTTTTTCTCCAGGTGATGTTTTTAATAATGTATCGACACGGTCCTTACCAATTTTCTCTTTTGAATCTTCTCCATACTGTAGGAACAAGTATGGTCTCTCCACTAATATCCCCCAAATTTGTTTCTTAACTGCTGATATAGCGTCTTCTTGGGATCGATTCGGATCACCCGCTACTGTGCCTGTTGCTTTCGCTAAAATGGTTGTGCTGATTTCTGAACTAATTGTATTCGCTGTTTTCAGTACTGTACCCGCATTTCCAATGAAAACAAGTATAAACATAATGACGAATACTGTTTTAACTAGTTCGTTTAACCCTGCCGTTGGCTGACGTTTCACAAAAAAGATATAAGCTGCATAACAAGCTGATAATAGACAGGTGAGTCCAATAATTGAAGGGAATAAACCTCCACTTAAAAAGCCCATTTTTCCATCTTCCCCTGCACCAATACCTGAGATGTTTTGCATAGCTGTCGCCAATTTATCCGCTACTGCGGAAACAATATCTAACTTCAACGCTTGATCGACTAAGAACATCGTAAGCTGTGTTAACATGATATTGAGTTTAAAAGCCAAGTTTACAAACCACTGACAGGTACTATAAATCATACGTTGAAGGTCTTGCCCGACGCTGTCATCTCCAAATAGGTACCCTCCCAATTTTTCCAGAGCGCCTTTATCATCTTTTTTGGGTGCTTCCGTGTCAATTTCATAATACTTATCTTTATACACCTCATCTGTATGCCCTTGAAATAAATTTTCTGATATCCTAGGTCCTTTTTGTTCCTGTTTTTTTTCTTCTTCCGCTAGGGTAACCTGTGACCCTAGCGGCATGAGTAGAAATACAAAGATCATGCAAAGTGAAAGAATTTTTTTCATTCTTTTTGCCCCCATTTATGGATATGCGCAGGCTTCATACTCCCTACAATCGCATCCAGACTATTATTTGCATCCCATGCCCATTCATAATTTTTCCATTTTCCATCTTTCTCATCTTTTACCATTTTTAAATCTTCACTTTTTTGTGCCTTTTCAACGGGATGATAATATACTACATGATAGTAATACTCTGCTTTTCCTTCCTTTAAATCGTAACGATATACATCATATCGTTCCCCCATACCTTTACTTGCTCCTGGATATGTGTTTCCTCCTTCCATAAATTTATACGGCTTATAGAATAGAGCTTCTAATTTAGCTGAATCAAGTTCTATCAATTCTCTTATATACTCCATTGCTGCTTTATCCGCTTCTTTCATATCACGTTCTTTTTGGCTCTCTTGTTGGTTTGCATTACTCTTTGTTTCATTTGCCTCACAACCAGACAGACTGACGATTGCCAACATTCCTGTGATACATAATCCAGATAACATCTTTACTTTTTTCATTTTTCTCATCCTCCATATACAGATAATTTAGAATCTTCATACCTGTATTGTACTACGCCTTATGCCAATTGTTGGGCACGTTCTTCTTCTGTTTTCGTTGAGGAGTCAAATGCTAACGCAAGTTCTTCAAATACCGGATCAATATCGACAATTGCTGTTCGCCCGTAGATATCCTGGAACAAGGCTTCCCCGCGTCTTAATTCCCGTAACATACGAACATTCTCTTCTGTCACTGGTAAGTTGTAATATTTCAACATTTCTTCTGCCTGTTCATCCTGCTTAAGCGAGAAACAAAACTTCATTCCGACATTGGCAATCTCTTTATTTTCTGAATTGTAGTCAGATGCGTTTTGCGTCCCAAGATATAACCCGATGTTATGATAACGACCTTCTCGAATGATTTTGTCAGAAGCGCTTGCGCCTTCTCGATTTTTTAACATACTAGAAGCTTCATCGACCATGTAAATTTTAAAGATTTCACGGTCCGAGAACATGAGCGATTTCCCAAATGCCCCTAGTGCAATTAAAATACTACGAGATAATTTATCCGTTACACCATGATCTTGGTTCCCTTTTGGAATGCGTAGATGCTGAATTTGTAAAACTTGTAGTGGTCGTTCTAAACTAAGTACGCGATAGTTTTGACCAGGCTTTCCGAATAACAAGTCTCCCAGCTGAATGGATTCTAACGTCGCTAATCTGTTTGTTAATGCGTTTAACTTTTCTAATTCATTTGGAAGTATATTTGAACCTAATTTCATTTTTTCTAACTCTACTCGAACAAGTGCTAAACAAGCATCTTGATCCTTCGCTACAGTCTCAATCGCTTTATATAAGTAATCATATCTCGTATCATCTAGCCCAACTTCCGCTAAAAACGTTAAGATTTCAAGTGCCAAACTCTTCGCATCTTCTATAGATGCACTAATTCGAAATGGATCTAAACAGCCAGCATCTTCTTTATGTTTTCCCAGTGTCCAAACTTCCAAGAATCCCAAATCCGGTTTATTAAATCCAGGTAATAGCTTTGGCCAATCGGTCCTATCACCCTTAGGATCCGTGATAAATGCTCTACCGCCACTGAGGACAATCCAGAACGCCAACAGGTTCATCAAGAACGATTTTCCTTTTCCGGTTTGCCCTGCAAATATTACGGATAAACTATCAAACTCTGTGACAATATGTTCTAACGCTTTTGCAGCTAAGTCAGGGCGAATAAAGACAGGGCGCTCTAACTTTTTGGTTTTCCCAATATAAAAACCTTGATTGTCTCCAATTTGTGTTGTTGCACCAAACATTCCCTGTGCGAGTACACCCGGTTCTACAAACAACTTGAAATCTTTGTTGTATCGTTTTGATCCTGGTAAGAATTCATAGAAATAGGCCAATTGGTCACCATATGGATTTACCAGTTCAATTTTCATTTTTTTATATTCTGTAATGAGTGTCTTGATTCTCTTTTGCAATGTCTTCTCATCATTCGCATAGACACAAAACAGAACACTTAACTCATAGCCTGGCGCACCTGTTCTTTCAAAGCGATCTTTCACCATCCGAACACCTTGTCGTTTCCCCTCAATTGTCATATCTTTTGTGCCACGTCCCATTAAGGCTTGCTTCTGTTGATCCTCTAACTCCATTTCACTGTTCGTTAATTTTTTGGTTACCATTTCATTTTCTAAATGGTGAGCACGAATACTAAGCTCAACTGGAAACTTTAAAGCCTGTGACTGTAACCGATAAATCCATTCGCCACCCGGAAAAAGAGAGGCCTCTGGCATACTCTTGACTGCTAAAAAGGCAACGTGCGCTTGTTCTACCTCACCATCTTCATTTTGTCCTTCTAGGATGAGAGAACGTCCTGGACTTTCATCAATGACGCAATCTGTGAGTTGAATCATTTCTTGCAAGTTTGGCTGACGTACTTTTACCATCTCGCCATCTCCATTTGGCATTTCGAGTGTTGTACCCACTCTCCAGTGTTTGTTCTGCGTTGGTTCGGTCATGCCGCGTATAAAGTTATGCTGGAAGAGAAAACGAATCGAAGATGGTGTTGCCCGCTTTGTATTTGGAAATGCACTACGTACTTGGTGATACACAAGTTCTTCTGATTCTAAATACGATTCGATTTCCTCTTCTAAAATATCTGTTGGAGCTAACCCTGAGATGTTGCTTGCCGTTTGCGTGAATCCCTCTCCCATCTTCTTTAAGAACTTCCATGACTCTACAACGGGATTCATAATTTTTCTTTCTTTTTTTGCTTGGTTCATCTGCACCAATATATAAAATCGATACTCCATACTTTCTTTTGCCATCGATGAGTTTCGAAGATACTTTTTTACTTGTTCAAAAAAGTATCTTCCCGTCGGTGCCATTGGTCCTTTTAATGTTGCAATATGTTCATCAATAATTTCATCACAATTGGTTGTACGCGGAATCACCAGAAAATGTACGTCGTAGTCTTGTTGATTAAATAAGGCAAGCTGATTCCGATAATACGTTTTCTTTGTACTTTCGTCTTTGTGATCGTATCCAAAACCGTCTACCTCATATACACCGGAATAACGACCATCTATACTAATCGCAAGATTTCTTTCAACGTGTTTCAGTGGATTCCGTTTCATACTTTTCAACATTCTTCAATTCCTCCTTTTGATGTAAAAATGTGAGCGAATACGCATGGATATCTACATTCTTCTCTTCTATTGGTTCTTCTCTATTTCGTAAATCATATGGCCCATACTGTACAAACGTCTCTCCTCTTATCACATGTTTTTTTAGTTTAGGCATACGAGCCAAACGGCTACTCCGATGCTTGCGAAACATAAATCCTACCCGGGCACGAAAATAGGCTAATAATGACTTGTCGTCTGTTTTATACTGGTCAACGCCCCAAATAAGAAGAATAGGAAGAACAATGTAGTACACGAGATAAAATCGATCGATAAAATCGCTGAACCACCATGTAAAAGGAGGAAGGAAGCGGAGCGTTACCAGCACCGCTTCTACCACTACAAAATAACCCATTGCGCGCCAAGTAATAGCGCGGGGAAGTCGTTTTCCCATGAGTTCGTATTGTCTTCTCAAAAACTTCATATAGCTTCCATAGCAATACACCACGATAGAATTTTGTTTTGGTTCTTGCATACCGCATCTCCCTTCTGTTATAGACCCACTAGTCCACCGAGGAATGTTCCGATTGCTTTTAATGCATCTGGTTTATTGATGAAGAAAACCATGGCAGCTCCCCCAATAACTAAGGATGCAAATATTGTCCAGGCACGTTTCACCGCTAAAAATATCCCCCCGATAATAAACACAATGTACAATGCGTAAGTTCCCTGCTCTTTTATCTCATCGAAAACCCCTTGTAATCCCATTCCCAATACTAAATGATTCATCATATCCAACATGTTACATTCTCCTCTCTCTTCTTTAATTTTTTAAGTCTGTCACAATGAATTGCTTTCCATCTTGTTTCACAAACAAGGTGTATACAGTCTTCATTTTCGTTTCAGAATGTACATCAATCAATAGGACCTCTGCTTGCACCTCATAAGATCCTTTCGCTTTACCTGGATACACCTTTGAGGAAGTGACCTTGTCAAACTTCATTACTCCTTCTAATCCTTTAATACTAGAATTATCAAGTACATAAGCTAATTCTTTTTGTGATGCCGTTGTATACGATTTAAAAAATGTTGGTAAAAACTCTTGCATGTCTTTTTTTGTTTTCACATCTTTAATTTCTTCCCGTTCACTTTCTTTTTCTTTTACATTCGCTTTTTCATCGACTTTCACAATTTGCGGTAATCCATTGACAACAAAAGCTTTTCCGTCTGTTTTGATTGGAACAGATACTTGTTGCCAAACTTCTTTTACTTCTTCCCCACTGTTATCTGGTTTCTGTCGGTGTAATTTATACTTCACTTTAAAAATGACGTTCGATCCATTCGCCTTCGTTTCATCCACCCTCAGAATTGTTGCATAGAGAAAATCAGAATCCCACTGTAAACCATTTGTTTCTATTCCGGCTTGCGAATCACTGGTTTGTGACAAATACCCTTTTAAGCGCTCTGCACGCTTTTTAAGGCCCTCCTCTCCTCGTTTCCAAGTGAAGTACTCCTTTGTAAATAAACGTGCAAACTCAATCGCTTCTGGGCGTGTCGCAAGGTTTTGCTTTGATACGACTTGTTTTGTTTCTGTTTGTGGGGTTACTTTCGCATCTGCTTTCATCGTTTTGAAAACTGTTGTACAAGAAACGAAAAACATCCAAGCGATTAATCCCCAAAAGAGCCATTTCCCCACCATGCGTCCCTTATAGGATGGAACTCGTATTGCTTTTCGTGGCTCCCCCTCTTTCCCATTTTTCATTTTCTGAAACCATTGTTTGATTTTTTTCCACATAAACATCCCTCCCTTTTTATGTTTTGGTATTACGCACTCTCCTTTTCTTTTAAACTTTCAAGAAAACGCTCTGCCTCTTTTTTAAACATTGATCCCTTATTAACTCGTGCTTGTTGGAACATGTTATAGCAACTTATTTCATACTCCACTTCCGAAATCGCTTTTTCTTTGGTTAGCTCTTTGCAATCACATTTCCATTCCAATTCGTCTAGATGTAGGCCAATCTCTATTTCAAGTATCTTTCTATTTCCCATCACCAAAATTTTCTGTAAGTACGTATCTGTCATAGATAAACAAATCTCATAGCTTTCACCACAATCTAACTGATTGCAAATCTGATCTATAAACCGGCAATCTGCCTCTTCTAAATTCCCTCGTTCGTATGTTTCCTTATAGATAAACATGTTGTTCCATCCTTTCTTTTTACGATTTTTTGGAACATGACCAATTCCTATAAACCTTCTCTTAGTTGTTAAAACCCTGGATTGATTGGACCACCAATCTTTGGTGCCATCTCCGCAATTTCTTTTGCGAAGAATAGTAAATTTCTTTCCCCTTATTTATCAATCATTTTGTAAACACCTACCGCCACCACACCAAGGATTAAAACACCCTCCCATCCTTGTGTATAATAGGTATCTATCACTTTACTTTGGATGGCTTCCCAAGCTGCACGTGATCCTGGTACTCGTTCAAAGATCCAATCTGAGAAAACTACTAATACAATGATGCTTGCTACAGAGGACATAATAAATTTGAACACAATCTTATAACCCCACTTTTTCATCCATTTCTTCAATATCACGAAAGATTTCGCCAAATGGATTTTGTAGTATGTCTTCGTACAATGTAATAAACACTGGAATTTCTGGACTCTCAACACCTTTTAAATAGCGCATTAACTCTTTTTCTCTGTTTTTACTTCCAGCGATAAAAGTAAGGGAACACTGCCCGACAGGGTAAGAAATCCCTGCGTGTTTTACGTATTCATCCATCTTGTGTTGTCTCATGAATTCGTTATAACGAGTTATTTTCTCTATGAGCACCTCTTTTGTACTAAAAGACCGTTCCATTTCTAAGAAGAGAATGCCATTTGCCGAAACGTTTCTTTTATTCCCAATGACCGCTACTCCGTCGGGTCGAATAATGCCCGCTCCTTCCTTTTTCGATTTTTTTCTACTGTTCGTATATTTGAATGTGCCAAGAACCTCACTAATCCATTCTCTTAATATCCTCGAATCTTGCTCCTTAGACGCGTGGGTCATTGCACACTCAACATGGGCCAACATGATACTGTGATATACAAAATGCGGTGCGCGTACAGACCACTTGGCTTTCCACCTCACATCTCCACGCAAATCACGTACAGTATCTACTCCCTTTTTAGTTAAGGTATACACCTTCTTAGGTCTAACATTTGATCGCTGCTGTCCTCTTATAGTCGGTATTGGCAAGTATTCACTTTTAATGTAACTCGCCATTTCTAACTTACGGAGACGATTATATACAGAGCGTTTGTTATATCCAGCGTAATGACGCATCATGACGTACTCTACATCGACAAAAAGGTGCGTGTATATATTTACTAAAACTTGTTCGTCTTCTTCTAATAAAGCCACTACATTCATAACAATTACCCCTTTTACCAGTCGTCGAACATACTTTTTCTTTTCTTACGTGCTGGACGTTCTTCATTCGAACCCACTACTACAAGTTTCACTTTTGATTCCTTTTCTAGATTGACAGGTGCCTGTTTCTCTTGCCGATCTGGTGCTTTTGTAGTTTCATTTTTTGGCGTAAGATATTTGGCTTTTGTATATAAAAACTCATCAATTTCTTTATCAATTTCCTCTGCCGATTTGCCACTATGCTGTTCCAATTCTGCAATTTTTGATTTGGTCCAATCATTTGCGGCTTGCGTTTCCTCTTTTTTCAGATAATCAGCTACATTACCGTTAGGTAAATACCGATTCAGTGGAGGTATTCGAACAGTACACCAAACGTTTCGTTCTTCTGTGTCTCCTTCAAGCTTCTCTTGTGTTTGAATCGCTGCTACTAAATTTGGTAGACCTTGCAAATAATCTGCTCTGAACTTATTTTGCATAACACCTTCCAGAATTCTTGCTGATTTCATCCCTTGACCACATACAAAGAAATTACCGCCTGCTTCTCGTAATGCTTCGTTTAAATCCGGGTCTAATTGCCCCTCTACTCGTTGCGTTAAGATCCAAAGTCCTAGTCCATGCTTACGATCTTTTGCTACAACTTTGCTAAGAATCGGTATTTTAAAATCGTGTGCTTCATCGATAAGCATAAGATGTAATTTTGAACCAATTGGCCGTTTCTGTGCAATACGATGATATTGATTGGCAATATATGCACCTGTGACAGCCAAATCTTTCTTACCCATTCCTAGAACATCAAAGATAACAATATGACCTTGATCCATCCATTTTCGAATATCTAAAAAACAGTCTGTTTGACCAAACATTCTCTTGAGGTAAGAAGTATTCCGAAACATATCTAAACGGTTCAGTATCGCCTGTTTACTATCTTCTAGTGCATTCTCCACTTCGAAATTCCAGTAGTTCATGTAGTACTGTTTCTGTGGTCCTTGTACATGATTCAAAACATGTCTACGAAATGCATCATCTGTAATAAATAATGGAACACTCAAAATCGTGTGTACACGTGAGGTATCGGATAACAATGTTCCTATTATGTTTTCTAACAACCTTTCAGTTTGCGGTGCTTGCCCTGGAATCACAGTTTTAATAATTTCCATAATGGATTCAACGACTGCCTGCACCTCATCCCCTGCCTCATCTGGAAATCTATGGAGTAAATTAAGTGCTGGAGGATAGTTGGTATCTCGAAAGCGTATAAAATGAACCTTGCTCCAATCTACTGTTTTTCCGTCAAGCTCTGCTTTTAACAAACGATTCATCGTAACAAGTGCTAAATCTTGAGCTGGATCAAATAATGAGAACCCACCTTCTTTATCTGGATTTTCAATCCACCTATCAATACGACTCTGCATTAAAGCCATAACTAAAGAGCTTTTCCCTTTCCCTACTTTTCCTGTGATATAGCCGTGGTTGCTTAAATACTTCTCTTTAATTCTTACTAATCGATCTTTGATATAGGGGTGCATGACGTGACCAATTGCGATTCCTTCCGCCAACATATCGTTTGGCAGCATTGCCTCCCCTTTATCTAAATAAAGAATGCGTTGTTCTGCCTTCTTTTCTTTATCTCCTGTCACATCTGGGAGGTGAAACATGTTCAAAAGTTCTGAACTGGTCCATACCATCTTTCCATATATCGGATTTGGTACGGTGGGCATACAACGCTTGAGGCGTCTGTACCGTAACTCATTTACATCGGCCATGATACTTGCTACCATATGACCGATATTTTTAATAACCGGTACACCTGGATAATGTTCACTTGCAAAGGAAACAGATACCTGAAATGCCACTTCGTTATTTGAGAAACGTTTATTCAATGCTCTGATTTCCTCTTTTTCAAATGTGTCTAATTCATGTTTCTTTTTCTTTTTGAGTGCTTTTTCCGCTTTACGAATCCCTTTTGTAAGGTGATATCCATTGTCTGGTGAAAAGGCGATGTCTACCCATGTTTTTTCTTCCATTGCGTTTCCCAGCATCGGTAACAGATCTTTCTTGTAACGAGCGAGTGATAACGTGGCTGCTCGTTTTCGTTTGAGCACCATTCGTCCACCTACTGCTTTTTTAGATGGAAAAGGCACTTCATTACGAGAAACTCCGTAGACTTCAACATGTTCATACACACTTCTCATCGCTTGGACAACACGCTTTAATTCATCTTTGGGACCGCCAATATAGAAGCGCACACGTTCTTTTGTTCCTTCTGGGCGAAACATGATCATTCGGTACCATTCTCGCCCTTTCCATAGACGTTCCAATGGTTTTCGCCCTGTATTATGCACATGACGAATCATTTGACCCAACTTTTCTGCTGTCACGTCATCATCGATATGCGGGATAAACATTACGTATTGATATCGCTTTTTCTCAAAATATACATACAAGTAATGTAGGACGATGCGGATCATTGTATAGATTAAGATTCCTAACAAGATTAGGCGGCATATACTAACTGTTACATCAATTGCTACTGATACACGTTTCATGAGTTCCGCCAATATTTTTTCTTTGGAGTACCAGACAAAGCCCACAGCTCCTAAAACTAAGAGCGACTTCCAGTTCTTTTCAAGCATGTTTTCAAGTTCTTTATCAAACTTGCTGCGCACCACCTCTTCACTTCCCTCCTATTTAGTCATTACATGACTTACGCGAGTGCCAATGTCTTTTCTTGATGTTTTTGTATTCGTTGTTCTACTGCTAATTGAATCAATATTTGAGGCTGTATCATTGCTTGGTGAGGTTGATTGATTTGTTCTAAAAGTGTTTTATATTCGAAGAGTTCTTGCTTGATTTGTTCCAGATCCATTTCTCCATTTACTGTAACTTGCTCTTTCCAAAACGCTTCCCAGCATTCATGCCGATTGGTATACATCCCATTTCTCCTCCCTTTTTCAGGAGGGATGCTCTCATGAAAGAACATCCTTCCTAAACCAAATTTGTTATCATTTGTGAAAATGCTTATGGAAATTGGCTTTTGGATCTATGAGTTTCATTCCTTTTTCATTACCAGCTAATGTCATCAAAAAGCTTGAAAATGCCATCCCTCTTCCTGTAATTCCAGTCAATTCAGATGACAGTTTGGAATGATTCACGCGATTCCCCCTTAGTTGACTCAATCTACCGATATAAAAACCACGTTTACTTCGCATGTGCTTAATTGGTTTCATATCTATTCGCTCCTTTCATTTATTTATTCTTCTATATCGTTAAATGGAAATATTCTATATTTTTATACCTTTTCTTAAACTTCTCCTAAAGACAATTCTTCCAAATCTGTAGAAAGGATTGTCACTGGTTGCTGGTGATCTTGAAACAGAACATGTTGTATATTGTTTTTCAACTGAAACCCATCTTCAGGTAATGCTAGCAAATAAGATTTCTTATATTTCCTATCATTGATCTGATAATATACATCAAACACGCACATTGTGTCCCGCCCTCCCTTATCAGTTGAGAGTGTTACTTACATTTCTTGTTTTACTTTTTTACTCATTCTGTACGCGTAAACTGCTACGACACTGCCAAGAGCGACAAGTGTAGCTCCAATCCAGTACCAATATGGATTTTCTGCTTTACCACCTGTTGTTGGCAAATGGCTTTCTACTTTCTTCGGTTGTTCTTTGATTTGTTTTGGTTGTTCTGGTTGTTTTTCAATGATGTGTAGTTTCTCTGGTGTTGGTACAGGTTTTTCGATAACCTGTGGTGTTTGTGGTTGTTTCTCTGGTTGTGGTTGAGGTTGTTCTGGCTGTTGTGGTGTTTCTGGTGATGGTGGAACTTCTTTTTTCTTGTCTTGTACTGTATGTTTGATAATGTCACCATCATTTTTAATCTCAAAGTGGAAAGTTTCTTCATTGATTAAGTATCCGTTTGGTGCGATTGTCTCTTTATATGTGTACTTCCCAGCTGGGAGTTTATCGAATTTCGCAATTCCTTGCTCGTTTGTTTTTCCTTTGACTACTAAAGCACCTTGTTCATCGTAAATTGTGAACTCTGCACCTGGGAGTTTATTATTTCCATCAGCAAGATCCACCTTCGTGATTTCAAGTGATCCTGTGATTTTGGTATTTTTGGCGATTAACTCAATTGTTTTACCGCTCTCTGTAATACTAAAAGGAATCGGCTCTTTCACAAGTACATATCCCTTTGGAGAAGTTTTCTCGATAAATTGGTACTTCCCGAACAGTAAATTTGAAACTTTGATAAGCCCGTTTTTATCTGTTGTATGCTCACTGATTTTTTTACCTTTTTCATCCGCAAGGATAAACACAGCTCCTTCTAATTGTTTGTTACCGTCTTGATCGACTTTCAAAAGCTGTACATTTCCTTTTACTTGCTCATTTTTCACTTCAAACGTAAGGGTTTTATGATGCTCTTTTACTTCAAATGAATACTTCGTTTTATTTAATAAATATCCATCTAACTCCTTTGTTTCTTGAAAATAGTACTTACCGTACGGAATGCCATCTACTCTCGCGATTCCATCTTTGTTAGTAGTTACCTTCTGTATTACCTTTCCGTCGGATGTGAATACGGTAAATTCAACACCTGGAAGTGCTTTTCCGGAATCACTGCTTTTCTGAATTTGAATACCGCCTTTGATTTGCTCATTTTTCATTTCAATAACAGCAACTTCACCTGTTTTCACTTTCAATGTTTGAGGATTCGAATCCAGAACATAACCAGCAGGTGCCTTGATCTCTTTTACGGTGTAAGTACCTATTTCTAAATTACCAAGCTGAGCTACACCATTTTTATCTGCTGTAATCGTTCCCATAGATTGTTGATTGCTACTGAAGACTTCAAATACTGCGCCCGGAAGTGGCTTTTTACTTTCATCCACCTTAATGACTTTTAAGGAACCATTTGATTTCCAATATACTTGCAAGTCTTTGCTTACTTGTTCTGTACTACGTTCTAATAATACTGTTGCATCTTGGATTGTACTTGTTCCCTTGTAAACAACAGCTTGATAATTTGTTAGATTTGAAACGACTTTCAGAGATAGTTCACTGCTTTGGGAGGATTTCGGTACTTGAATACGGAACTTTTCTCCTAGTTGGAACGTTTCTTTTACTTCGCCTTGTTCTGTTACAACACGTGTGCCCTCTGGTGCATTCTTCGTTTGTACTTTGAATGTACCCTTTTTCGCATTGGTTTGAACTGTATACGTTGTTGTTTCAAAGTACTCTCCATCTAGCTTTGCCTCTTGCTTATCAGTTGGAACTACATTCATGTATACATCTTGCATCTCTTGACTTTGATCCGCTGCATGAATGATTGCTTTTGCTGCTTTTTCAACATCTTTGTTTTTGAACTGCAACTCATTCACTGAAATTTGACCAAGTGAATTCCAAAGAGCCAGCTGGGTGGCATAATGTGCTTCTTGCCAAGTGGATACGCCTAATTGCTCTGGACTTTTTTCTGGATAACCATTTAACAGTACCCGGTACGAAATATCATCCGTTTTCCCTGCCTCTGGTAGGTCATTTCCATCTGGAGATTTCAAGCCGTATACCAGGCAATACGCAATCTGGCCACTTGCATTCTTTAAAATCTCTGTACGGACATCTTTTCCATATTGTGGACTATAAGCCCAATCCACCTTGTATGTTTCACGATTGATCACTTCCGCACTGGCTTTATTCAGCGGAATCAAGAAGCTCATAACTAATAAGAGTACACTCGTTGCGAGTAGTAATGCTTGATACGATCGTTTCAAAACCATTTTTTACAGCTCCTTTAGAGTCATTAAGTTTTCAAAGATCAGAATATTGAAAATATTAAACTTATAAAAAATTTATACTTTAGTAAAATTTTTTTCGGCTTTTAGCCGAATTTTGTTTGCAATATACATCAAATGAATATTAACTATATAGTGAATGTATATTACATTGGTAATGCCCGATAGTATGTTGGAAAGAATAAACGATCTATCGGGACTCCTAGAGAATCTGCTAAATACTTTGCCTTTTGAGCGTTGAGACTTCTTCTTCCTGTTTCAACGTCATATAAAGTGCTTCTTGGAACTTTTAAAGCATTCGAAAGATCTTTAATAGTAAGGTCTTGTGATTCCCTACAATGACGTAATTGAGTTTTACATTCTTGTAATGATACCAAATATTTCACCCCCTAACTTTAATTATATTTTATTAGGCTTTAAGCCTAATGTCAACACGAAATGAATAATTTTTTATTCATTTTAACAATTTTATTCCAAAACACAAATAAAGGAGTATGTTTATGGAAAACTTATTTTTAGGTGAAAACCTCAAGCACCTTAGGAAATTACAACAACTAACTCAAAAAGAAGTAGCTTCAAAGTTAGATATATCTTATTACGCTTACAACAATTGGGAAAATAGTTTAAGAGAGCCCGATCTACTTTCAATAAAGAAATTCTCTATTTACTATGACATCCTTATTGACGAATTAGTTAATACTCGTATACTTTCATCTAAACCTATAAATATAAGTGAAGATAGACTAAATATAATTAAAAAACTAACGAAATTAGATGTATTAAATCCACTTCAAGAAAACTTAAAAAGACTAAGAACTTTAAAAGGACTAAGTCGTAAACAAATATCAGAGGAGTTAAATACGCCTTATAGTACTTATGCTGGATGGGAAAATGGTTTTAGAGAGCCAGATATTTCAACACTTAATAATATATCTTCATACCATAAAGTGAGCATAAATGATTTATTAAATCCAGAGACAATTATAAGAGAAGAAGATAAACTTAAACTTATTACTCGTTTATCAACAAATCTATTTGAAACATATATGAGTGTGCCCGATGAATATAAGCTCGAATTAGAAAAGAAACTAATTGCATATATGAATGACTTTAAAGCAAAAAGAATGAATAAATAACATTATTAGCAACATACTCTCTTGATTTAACCCATTTTTTCTATGCTATCTTCCAGAACTTCTTGGTTACATATTTTAATTAAGTCCATGTACAATTTAACAATGGTGTATACATCAGTGTCATTACATTCTTGCCTAAATTTTTTTTCTAACCAATGATTGTTTAGAGCCATACCAATCTCACATCCTTTTCTTATAATTTAGGATTTAATATACGTGGGTGGTGCACTTTTTCTTTGTAATTGAAAAATGCACCACCCCTAAAAATCACGAAAGACGCTACAACCGTAGCGTCTAATTCACTGTTATTTCTTATTAAGTTTATTATCCATCTTGACTCATCCTGTTCCAGGGTCAACTCTCATATCTATAGTGGTGACCGATGATTCATCTTGTATTTTTGCATTTTGTTGAAAGTTTACATCACTTTGAGGAACTAATGAAATCCCTAAAATAATCAATAAACCGATTAAATATTTATTCAACCAAATTCACCTCACCTTTCATTAGTACTTTCTTTACACCTTTAGCATAAAATAAATTTCCAGATCTTTCAAAAGATATTAGGGCTTTTTTCAATCCTTCTACATCCCCTATTACTTTAGAATACGAATATAATTGATGTGCACTAAATCCTTTTCGTTCCATTTCTTTATACATTGCAAGCCCTTTCTCTCTATCCCTATATAAGCACTCAAAGTGAGCTTCTTCTCCTTCATGTATATAATTAAAATCAATTTTATGAAGATTAAAATTATTTTCAATATACAAGTACGCCAAAGTTGTTTTAAAAGCAAAATACTTTTGAGACTTTCTCGGTACATTTATATCATCAAGAAGATTTAAAGCTGATTCAATATGAGTTTCTGCGATTAATGGATTTTCATATATAAAACTCTCACCTAAACATCCACGTGCAACAGCTTTAATCATTGGGATATCCATAGCAGAATTTAGAATAGACTTACAAACTTCTCTACACATTTTCAGTTTATCCGCTAACAAATATGTATAGGCAGTTCTTTCTTTATATTGCATTTGCAAACACTCTTTAATATATTTCTGATCAATTTCAGCTATAAATCTTGCAGCTTCTTTCTCATATGGAGCTACTGCGTTTGAATCATCTTCTTCATACATAGCAACCATATAAAGCAAATTTAATAGTGCTTGGCATTCGGCATTAGAAGATATTTTGCTCTTTTTTATTTCATCAACAATTTGTTGTCCTTTTATTTCTTTTGAAATTCCATCCATAAAACCTTTCATAGTCAATGTGTCCACAGTAAACTCCCCCCCTTCACGAAAGATATTATCAATCAATTCTTAAGAAAATTTTACCATATACAAAGGTTTTCTATTTTAAGGATAGGACAATTTATCATTTCCCTCGATTGATAAATAATTTTATGAATATTCAGAAAATTTTTATTGGAAATTTGAATAGGTTTTATTCAACTTTTATTGATATTTTGTGAAGAACGTTTTAAAATAAAAATGTACACAAAAAAATAAACCCCACCTCAAGCTTTCATCTGGTTGTAGTTTGGCGACGACACCAGTTGAAAGCTCCCTAACAGGGTTCATTCACATTAAAAATGTATGTGATTTTTTTAATATCAAACTTGATACTAAAATTATACCATAATGCACTTTTAATGTGAATATGGAACCTCTGTTTTTCCAGCATTTTTCTGTTTATTTTAGGTGGGAAAAATAGGAGGTTTTTATTATGGTTACAAGTGGAGAAAATGTAACAGCTGCTGATCTAACTAGCGGTGTTCAAGTAAATACGCAAACACCAAAAACCAATATGAATCTTGATAAAAAAATGACAAAGCAAAAATTCCTCATGCATGGTCCGAAATTCTTCAACGGACTCTTCAAGCAATTGAAAAGGGAAGATGAGCTATGTGAGCTTCCAGCATCCGCCCTCGCGGTATATGTTGGGATGCACTATATAGTAAATGATATTGGATTATTACCAAGCGATTTTACGATTGCTCAACTTGCTGAAAAAATTGACTTACCTTATACGACTACATATGGCGGATTTGAGATCCTTTTACAACGTGAACTTATACAAGAAGTAATTATGAATGGATTACCGGTGTACGAGATTTGTAATTATGCATTAAATAATCGTACAAAACGTGAAGGAAACCAAGAATGTATGGGATTGTCCTATTTCCGCATTCCAAAATCCTTATTAGATACGAATATTTTACGTGAGTTAGTTACACATCGTGATCGTAAAGGGATTTATTTGTTATTAGATCTTTGCAATAACTTTACACACAAACTTTACAAACATAATCATGAAAGTGTTGAACAATATACTGTTGAAAGAAACATGGACACTTTAAAAACATATTTAAAGAAAAATGCAAAGAAAGTCAGAGAATATACGGCCTTATTATCGCCTATTTTCTCTTTTGTACCTACTCATAAAACAATACGGAAAGCACGTGAATCTCGTCTAACACGTATTCGAAAAGCTGTAAACCAAATTCTGGTTCCTAAGTTTTATATTCATATCGCTGCATCATGTGTAGTGGAAAATACAGATGATGATATTAAACAAAATGAGGCAAAAATGAGGAAAGAATCGGTATCACGTTTAAAATCCCTGGGATACCCACTTTCTAATAAAGATCGTCGTGATCTTGTTGTTGCGTTCCAAAGTGAAATTTCTAAGATTGCGTATTTATTAGAAAATAAGACTGCTAGAACGCAACTCATGACATATTCAATGTGCTATGCATTAGATGCATTAGAACAGTACGTGAAAACAACAAGCAAAAAAGTGAAGTCTATGGGTGCTTTTGTTCGTATAAAGTTACGTGAATCACTTCCATCTTGGCGTTTTACATATTTAAGTGAACACGATCGTCATGAATTATTTGTTGCATTTGGACGTAAAGGATGGGATCAACCAGAATGGTTGCATATGAACTACAAACAAGATTCTGTTGTGGCCGCATAAAAAAATAATGAAATAGCATGCTTATTCTAGCTTTGTTCAAAAAAATTGAAGTGAACAAGGCTCTTTGTCATGTAGAAAAACATATATCTTCTGGCATTCACCATTCCAGAATTAAAAACAGTAGGTTTTCAACTCAAAATCTGCTGTTTTTCTATTTTTTCATGTTACGATACTTCACTTGTGGATTTGTAGATAGTATGAGTATTAGCTTGTGGGAACATAGAATAATTGATTTCTTAACTTGTGAATTTGTGATTTATTTGATATTTCACTTGTAAATTGTGAATTCTATGTTTCATGAATCACCAAATCTCTCAAACTCCTTGGGACACAAGGGATTCAGCGTTTCTCTTTTCGTCTATATATATATTTGATTCTTTTATATATTTTTTTGACTGATCTATATATTTATTTGAAGATTAATACTTATTTTTGTCCTTCATACTTAAAAAAATGAAAGAAATTTTAATAAATAGAACAATATTTTGTAATCTTTTTATTCATTCACAAAATCTGAAACACGTACAGTAAACGAATATCAATCTGTTATTATTCGCTATTATTTATCTTAGTAAATTCACTTCTTTTCATCTCGAATAAATCAGATAGCAAAAAACTTTCATACCGAACACCATATGAATTAGTGATGAATTAGACATGAAACTGTGATGTTTTTGTTCATCGTCTAATTCATCACTTGCGATTGTCAAAAAACGTTGATATATAGGGAGGTTTTGGGATTCCCCGTGTCCTCGCTAAACCAGATGAAATCTTGAAGCTTTCCTTGTTCTGGTATCTCGATTCGAATGAATCAGATAGCAGGGCAAGGGAAAAGTTTTAAAAACTACATAATCGGCGCGGCGGGCATCGTTCACCTCACACATCGAACTCGGCGTTCACCCCTTCTTCGTTCGCTTCTAGCTCACTTCCTCTCACTCTGTTGCCCCGCACTTGGTGGCTCGGCTACGCCTCCCTCCACCCCCTAAACCCAAAAAGCAAACACCAGCCCCTCACCTTTCGTTGTCTAACCTGGTGCATGGTTCTTCCTATTGGCGCGGCACGATGCTTATTTGGGTTTCTTTGCCCATTCCCTCGAAAAGGGGGAATAAGAAAAACATATCGTGAAAACTCCTTATAAATAAGGGTTTTGGGTTACTTTTAAAAAATATATGTTTCAAAATATATACAATTGCATTGACATGTTTCAAATATTACTAAGTTGTATTTTTGAAACGAAAAATCCTAGTTTTTCAGCTATGTCATAAAGTGTACTTTTTGACATAATGTATAAATTTCTAATGAATTAAGCTAATTCCCCCATTTCGGGGCTTTGGGCAAAAACATCCTTATCCAATTGTGTTATGGAAATTGGTGTTTATTGCGCGGGATGAGACAAGACAGAAGGAGCTGTTAAGGCATTTAAAAGATGCGGAACAGCCTCCGCTCTATGAGATTGAAAGAGATGGGGAAGTTGTATTAGGGGTATCGCCAGCATTTTGGAAATAAACCACGTTAAGCAAATTTCGACATAAAATCTTTTGAATTTTATCCCGTTAAGAATATTTTGATACAACACAACATCATTTGTGTTGCGTTAGGACATGAGAATACCAATGAAAACGGTTGTTAATGCAACACAATTTATCGAAATGATCTAATTTTGAATACAACACAATTTAAATTAGGGGTAAAATGACTCGAAAATCCTTAGCGTGGTTTTTTTCCGTTTGGCTGTCTGTATCCCTATTAAAGCAAAGATATGATATTTTAATTACGACATTTGAAGAAATTACAGAAAATCCTTTTGGGGAAATTTATATGGACTTAAATGATCCATCGGTTAAAATAGGGATTTAAAAAATATAAACCGGGTTAATAAAAGGCTCTGTGTAACAATGGTTTCCGCATTCGTAATCGAATGACGAACTGTTGCCGCGCAGGGCTTTTTTTACTGTATTCGTTAGCCAGGACAGAGTGAGGATATTTACTTCCCTACTTTTTATTTTGGTTTATTCGACGGGGATTTTGCAGATTCCCTAGGATTCGTTTCTCGTTTTTAATGGTTGTATCCAAAGAAAAAAGCGTTTTGCGAAGCATGGAATCCCTTATTGCATGTTGTAGTTATTTATATATATAATTGCGGTACACAATTTTTAGGACAAAGGAGTATATAGCCATGACTTGGGATTCTGCTGTTGATTTTTTTCTTGCTGATTTATTGAAGCGCGGCCGCAAACCCTCCACTGCGAAACAATACCGCTACGATATTTCGCTTTTTGTCTCCTGGATTCAGAAACGCTTCAAATCGTCCCCAGAAGACGTTTTGATGTCTTTTGATGCAAATACACTAGATAGCTATTTAAAATCGCTAAAAAAGGAGCGTGGCGCGTCAAATTCTAATCTAAAACGGGTACGAGGTGTTTTGATTAACTTCTTGCAATTCCATAGCGCGGCAGACAGCCTCAAAAGCGACGTCGCACCGCCTGACCTTACTTCTAAACACTTTGCATCTGACGAAGAAATCAAACAGCTGTTACGCGTTATGCAGAGCTATGACGGGCTGACGGAGTACCAGGCATCCGGCAGAAAATTCATCTTGGAACGTAATTTGTTGTTAGTTCGTTTCATGCTCAATTATGGACTCTCTATCCAGGACATTATTACGCTTTCTATGCATGATATCCATTTTGGGACCAATACCATCAAGCCGGGAGGATTACATGCCTATAAACGCACTATTACTCTATCCAAAGAAGATGTAAAGCTTGCCCTATCCTATTACAAACAGATTCCGAATCTCATACGGCCACGCCAGCAGACCGGGGATCCCTTCTTTGTTGCTTTTGACTTTGCACCACAAACGTTCCGCTGGGATTATGAAAAGGATCAGCCTGCGGCACTAACTAGAATCGCGGTGCAACGAATGTTGCAAAAGGAAACCAAACGCGCTGGGATCCATATGACGCCTACTATGCTGCGGAACCGTTTCATTTTAAATGCATTGCAAAGTGGTATGAAACCGCAAGAAATCAAGGTTTTTCTTGGTTTAAAAAGTATTGAAGCATTGTATAGGTACGTGCAATTTTGGAATAAACAGCAAAAAAATAATAAGTTGAATATTTGACACTCCCACCCCTAAAGGGTCAAGCTGGCTAAAGCCAGTGGGATTCTTGCTCCCAAAGGCGAAGTCCATTTCTGGTATCGCTGACGTGCAAGATTGCGGTGTGCCATCACCACTCTCACGACAGACCCTATAGGGGCATGGCAACGATTCTTTCTTTTTCGGGCCACTCATTAAAAATTATAGATTTTTAGGGTGAAACTTTAATTTATGAGATTGTAGCACTACAAACTTTAAAGAAAACCTGTAAAAATTAGTTCCGTAAACTTATTTTTATGATGATTTATCCGTGTTCCGTAAACAAATGTTGTCAAAATCAATATAAAAAGTTAACGGAATTCCAGTTCTGTTAACTTAAACTTGCGAATGGCCCCTAAAAGTAGTAATCGTTGCCGTGCCCCTTGAGGGGCCCCCTCACCGGGTGGCAGGAACAAACGGTTGTTTGTTCAGTGCCAAGAGGGTTTGGGTGTCATTCGGTTGGTCAAGTCAAATACTCCCTTTGCTTCGCTAGGTCCGTTTTGATTGACCAACACATACAAAGTCCTCTACTGATCGCCTTCACCTTGTTCTCTTTTTTTCTATAAAACCAACCTCATATAAACTTGTTATACCCCCTCAGACAAGCCAAAAGATCCTTTACAACACACACTTCCTTGGTACGTTGTAAGGGGGAGTGGTTTGATTTATTTTCAAAGAAACAAGCGGTCATAATACGGATGAGCGGTGAGTATAACGCTTATACTGCTTTTACACCACTTTTCTACTAGTTTTATACTTGTGATTTTGAGATTTACCTCATAGAGTTCTTTCTCTTTTATAAGATTGAAATTCAAAAGATTATATAGGATTTCTTTTCATTTATATAAAAAATTTTATCTTTTGTATAATTAAACTTTACTTTTTTATAAAATAGGTTTAATATAGGTCTTAAGAAAGGAAGGTGTTAACTATGAAGGAAAAATATGGGGATTCGATTGCGAATAAAGTGTATGAATATAGAGTGTTAAAAAGAATGTCACAAAAAGATTTAGCTGACGCTGTTGGAGTTTCTAAGCAAACGATATTTGTTATGGAAAAGAATAATTACTCCCCTTCACTGGTGTTAGCATATCGAATAGCAAATTATTTTGAGGTTGATATAAACGAAATATTCTCTTATGTAGGAAAGGAAGATAATAATGCTTGATCAATTAAACAATTGGATGTTAGAAAGCACAGATAATTTCAATATCTTTGTAGGTTTTACAAGCCTTTTGATGTTGGGTTCAGCAATTGTACTTTTTATTATCTACAAAAAAATTGGTAAACCAGATGAAAGAACAAATACTATTCATTTAAAAATTACTTATTGTATGTTTGTTACTCAAATTCTAATGAATTCCCTATTTATTTCTTTAGTTAGTAAAGACATGTATTTCCGTCAATTCTTTATATTAACTCAAGCCTTGGTATTCTTTGTTGGAGCTATTTATTCTATTAAATTATATAGAAAAGAATGCAAGTAGTTTACTTGCAAAAAATAATAAAAAACAGTAGTGCCTTTATGCACTACTGTTTTTTTATTCTCCCCTTGTTTTTGGGTGTGAGGTGAAGGTTGAGGTGAAGCGTAGCGAGGAGGTAGCACCACATGCCCATCAACCTAATATTTTGAAGTACCCCAAAACAAAAATTTTATCTCACCACAGTTATCTATAAGAATTCAGTTCATTTTTTGTTTTAGGGAACAATTAATTTCCAATACATGTCTTAATGAAAAAATGTGATATTTCGTGACCTTACCCTCCATATGCAATATTACATATAAAAATATATTGATATAATTGTAAGCGCTTACTATAATGAGAGTATAAAGATTTACAACATCTTACTATACAAAAAAAGAGGAGGAAATAATATGGCAATCGCAATGGCAGTTTTATCATTCTTAGGTGGAATCATCCCATTAGTAGGAGAGCTTTTAAAAGCAGTAATGTAAGTTCATTATTCAGCAATTGCAATTATATGTAAAAAAAACATCATACAAATGATCTGTATATCAAGAATGAATTGATGTACAGATCATTTGTGTGAGCAAAGTCCCTTTAGCATTATGAAGGGACTTTTTTAAATTTATACAGACTTGAGGTTCCATCACATCAACATCAAGTTCAAGAACTTTTAAAACATTAAAAAGTGCTTTTTATTTATTATAAATACGAATGTAAACTTTTAGATATTAGTTTACATTCATTTTGTTGATTTCATTGGGTTTATTTCACTTCATCTATTTTCTTCAAAAACACTAGCAAAAGTATACATTYAAAACATGATGAATAAAGATATTAGAACACCCGTGATCAAAAAAGAAAAAGCTAGATTCATGCTAGCTTTTTTACATAATTTCCGTTATCTGAAGTTTACTTAGGATAYGCTACAGTCTCTTCCTTAAGAATGTTTCCATGATATCTCTCTTAAAACTTTCGTAATTGAACTGAAAAGCGACATTATGTGTTTTATAACCCGGATTTGTCATAAAACGAAAATCTGCAATACTTTGACCGAATCCTTCTCCTTGATCAGGAATTACTTTGATGGGTACTTTTGAAAGGAGAACTGCATCTGGGTTCAACAAATACCAAATTGTTACAAAATCATGCATAGGACTTCCCCCTATACCAGGGTTCGATTTAGAGTAAAAATTATAATAATAATCTAACATGGGCTTGATGATAAGCCCTGCAAGGTCCTGTGTATTACGGTGAAACGCGTCGATTTGTTGGACCATTTCGGGTGTAACAATCGCGTRTTGGGTGACGTTTAACGGA
>NZ_JBFTMC010000057.1:0-25979 GCF_056396765.1 Bacillus sp. 05T22 | reverse complement strand
TACCAAAGGAGATAATAATTAAAGATATTTATACAATTTGCCAGAATATAAACAAATTTTAATCGAGGGAGACAGTAATGACGAAGATTAAACTTTTTTGTTTGCCACATGCTGGGGGATCTGCGTTTAATTACTCAAAATGGAAAAAATACTTTAATCCATTTATTGAAGTAATCCCTATAGAGTTAGCCGGTAGGGGATATAGAATTGAAGAAAGCCTTTATCATAGTATTGAAGAGGCTGTAAATGATGTCTATAAAATTATTATTAAGCAGCTAAATAATTCACCATATATTCTATATGGACATAGCATGGGAAGTTTGATCGCCTATGAATTAGCCAAGAAAATACAAATTTCCAATGACGTATTACCTGAGTTTCTTGTTTTGTCTGGTAGAAATCATCCAAATAGCAAAATAAAAGATATCCGACACAATCTACCTAATGAACAATTTAAAAATGAAGTTATTGCTATGGGTGGTACACCATCCGAGGTGTTTCAATCAGAAGAATTAATGGAAATTTTTCTCCCCATTCTAAGAGCGGATTTTAAAATCGTAGAGACATATATACATAATAATAATAATATACAAGTATGTGACATTGATTTTCTGATCTTAAATGGAAAAAATGATGAATTAACTTCATATGAAGAGGTAAAAAAATGGGAGCAATACACAAATAAAATGTGTACATTCCACTCTTTTGAAGGTAAGCATTTCTTTCTACATGAAAACATCGAGGAAATAGCAAGCATAATTATAAGAAAGTTAGTTTCTCAAAGATCCTCAATGTATTTTTAGAATTTTCTAAATCGGTTTTAAGACTGGAAAAAATATCAAAGGTAAAAAATTCAGGTTCTAATACAAAAATCATTTGATAGAGACATAGAGATCTACATGGACAGTTCAATGACAGATT
This sequence comes from Bacillus sp. 05T22, assembly GCF_056396765.1. NCBI lineage: Bacteria > Bacillati > Bacillota > Bacilli > Caryophanales > Bacillaceae > Bacillus > Bacillus sp. 05T22. The sequence goes on along the minus strand of NZ_JBFTMC010000057.1, from coordinate 25,058 downwards.
ATGATGTAATTCAAAACAATCTATCRTGTTTCGACAGGAGACTCCTTCTTCAAAAATGTGAAGGTGTGAAACAACAATTTTAGGTGAGAGATGAATGTTCTTAGGCGTGAGCCTATGCGTTTTTGAATACTGTAGTCAAAAACCACTTAGCATATAGGCTTGTCTTTTGTTGTTAGTAATCTAAGAGCAGTTTGGGTCTAACGATATTCTTTCTGTAAATTCCTACAAAAAGAATATCGTTTTTTTGCATTAATGTTATCCCATTTTATGATAATATCTTAACGCTTTTATGGTAATGTCCTTTATTTTAGCAACTTCTCCAATAGAAAATAAGTTTTTCACCCTAATCACTTCCTTTATATTTTTTCTAATATTACCGTTGACTCTCCTCTTAGAGGAGACATTATTATTATTTATTATAAGATATTTACATACGAAATGAAAATTCACTTATATAAAAGGGAGTTTACAAAGATGGATAAAGTAATATACAGAAGTCTAGTTAAAGAAGATTATGAGTCTATTAAAAAATTGATTGGCGAAGCATTTGGCTTCAATGAAGGCAAAACTTAATATATTTTAATACTGTTATGATTTTTAAATAATAGTAAAAACCGTATCCCTTATTTGTGATACGGTTTTCCACTTTATACCTTTATGGTTAGGGTGAACTTCTATTTTCTTAATTATCGCTCTCAGTAAAGGCTTGGAACTACTCAGCATTGAAATGCCGAGATTCCTACGAACGCCAGTGTAATCACTAGTTATTGTACGTAATTAATGCTGTAGAAAAAAAGGAGAAAACAACATGGAATGGGTTTATGAATTATTTCAGCAATATGGCTACTATGTAGTACTTGTTGGAACATTGTTAGAATATATTGCATTTCCGTTTCCAGGGGAGCCGACGTTAGTGTATGCGGGTTATTTGGCACATAAAGGAGATTTAGAATTACTACTTTTAATTATTTTATCATTTATTGGTACAAGCGTTGGGATGACAATTCAGTACTTTTTAGGCAATAAACTTGGTATGCCTTTTGTACAGAAATATGGAAAATATGTATTTTTAACACAAAGAAAAATTGATTTAACGAGAATGTGGTTTGATAAATATGGATATTTCCTTATCTTTATTGGATTTTTCGTCCCAGGCGTACGTCATTTTACTGGTTACTTTGCAGGGATTATTAATTTACCCCTCCGTCGTTTTGCCATAACGATCTACTCTGGTGCTCTATTCTGGGTATCTTTCTTTTTAATCGGTGGCTATTGGTTAGGAGGAAACTTACATGATATATTTGAAGTGCTTGGACAGCACATGGGGAAAATTATCTTCGGAGCGATAATCATTGTAGCCATTACGTTAGGTATTCATTTTCGAAAAAAATTAAAGAGTGTATTTGTAAAAAGTATAAGTTAATACGAAATTCATTCTGTTCAAAATCAAACAGAGTCATTCACCGAGTATTTGGAGGTAAAGTATAGCAGTTGAAAATATAAGTGTGGATTTACCAAAAGATAAAGATTTACTGAAAAACGGTTATCAATTCTTGGGATTCGACAAAGAGAAAAAATGCTGGGGAGTCATGCTTTATATGTTCTTGTTAAACTCTTTTAAGTTGTAGCAAGAAAAAAGAATCTGTTACAGATTCTTTTTTCTTTTATACATATTGGATTAGGAGAGTATGTTAAATCCTTGAAGGGAGCAAGGATTTAACGGTAATAGTAACCGTGGTATTAATGTAACATAGTTGATTCATATAGTTAATTGATAATGTTTGTATTGAATATTACCAATGTTTAGTATAGATATTTACTACTATAAGTATAGTGGTAAGTAATTGTTAGGATTGTTTCTTAAAAAGTGTACGATGAAAATTGTTTTTATAGAAGGTATATAACTGAGTCATGATAGGGCGTTATATAACATTTTATATCTTGATTGAATATTTAATTTATCCCTCTATTCGCGGGTAGTAAGCTCCCCACTGATTAAAGTTTCACTTTATCGTTCGATAAAGTATTAAATCGAACTGGTAAAACGCACACCTATTTTAATCGATTCCTACTATATTCATATTGTCGGAATCGATCAAGTATATGGACAAGTTGGAGGGGAGATTGAAGTATTTCTCTAAGTATTTAAATGTGATATTACAAAAGGAGGAGATGAATAATGGACAAACATATTATTGATATTTCTAAGTGGAATGTTAATATCGATTGGGATGTGGTAGCACTTCAGATTGATCTTGCAATATGCCGTGTACAGTATGGTTCGAGAACAGTTGATGAGCGGTATACAAGCTATGTAACGAATCTGGAACAACGTGGTATTCCACATGCAGCATATGCTTATGGTTGTTATGTTTCTGTTAAAGATGCAATTGTAGAAGCGAAAGATTTTATGGCAAGAGCGAGTGCTGACGCTAAATTTCTTGTTCTTGATGTTGAAGATGATACGTTAAAAAGTTGTGGTCCTGATCAGTTAGCTGAAGCATCCCAAGCGTTTATTGATACTTGTAAAGCTGCGGGTTGGAAAGTTGGATTGTACGTAGGTCATCACATGTATAATAAGTATGGTTTAAGTGGGGTGAGAGCGGATTTCCTTTGGATTCCGCGCTATGGTGGTAATAAACCAGCATATCCATGTGATATATGGCAATATACTGAAACAGGAAATATTGACGGGATAGGAAAAGTTGATTTGAATTATTTAGTTAGCGATAAGTCACTTTCATGGTTTATAGATGGTACAAGTCAGGTGCAGGACAATTTAGGACAACCAGTAGGTATTGGAATTGCTATTTCGAAATACCCTGAAGGTTACGGAATTAATCTATATAAGAATCCTGAAGAGCCTATATTTACTGGACATATCACAAATAAAATTCCGTATCTAATTTTTGAAGGATATTGGGGTGGTGGAGATAAGGATATGATTAAATTAGGAAACGAGCAACAGTGGACGAAATTAGAGCACTTTGATATAGAGTGGTTCTATGCATATTCAAACTCCCCCGTTGGATATGGGATTAATTATTATGCAGAACCTGAATGTATAAATTTTAAAGGTGTGATTGATGGTTCAAGTTCTTATCGTGTTTGGGCAAGAAAAGATGGTGCTATTGATATTGGACAAAGCAGCTGGATTAAAGAGGAGCAAGTAGTGATCAAGTAGTATTGGAAGCTATATTTAAATTTAAAAAATGGTATTACATTCGATAAACAATGTAATACCATTTTTGTTTTACATAAGATAATCATTTATACAATGATATAAATTGCTTCCTATTTATCATGCTATTTGCAGACAGTAATATTACTACTTCGAAAGTCAGTGCAAGAAAAGAAGTTAGGAGAATGAGGAACCTTACTGATTAAATTTTGGTGTGACGATAGGAATTTCTAATATAGGTGTTATAATAATAGCTTTTGGATTGCGCGTTTCGTAATCCTGTGTATATACTTTCTGGTACATCGTAAAAATCATATGTGCCAATTCTGAATTCAATTCGTAAAATCATAGATGATGGATTATAACCTACAGCGACTATTTTTTTGGAAATTACTGGATAAAAAGTCATGTTAGTTCATCTCCCTTCTTTAATATGTTTAGATGTTAAGAAAGGAAAATCCTGCTAATTTATAGAATTATAATACTTAGATGCTATACATTGCATATTATATATCCATTTTGATTTTCAAACATATAAGTCGCTGCTATGAAGAACAAAGGGTGGCCTGCACTCATTTTCTATGGGGTAGGAAGAGGGTCTGATCGCTTCTATGCATGGCCGGATGCTCTCTTTTATCTAAAAAAGAAAGGTTTTATGTCGGTTTTTCAATTTGTATTTATATAGTACTGTTTTTGTGATTGCGTAGTTTATTGTGAGTTCACACGAAATTCATATTGGTGTGATATTTTTATTTCACTATTGATTTACTAGTAATAGTTTTTCAAATAAAAAAGTTTGACCAAATGAAAAAAAAGTATATTATTTATACGAGGTTATATGTTTTTTATACTTTGCTGTTTAAAATTTTCGAATTAACTTATGCCAAAAGAAAAATGAAAGCCAACCTCTTATATTATATGTGTTACATGTAAGTATTATTAGAAAGATAGAGGGAAAATAGTTGTCCAAAGTATATAGGCTTATTTGTTGAGGTGAAATCAAGATGTTGGTTTCATTTTCGTGTAAATCAACGGGAGAATTGAAAGGCAGGAGAAAGCAAGATGTCAGAAAATTATCGTTCTCGAGAAGAGCGAAGACAAGTACAAAAGAAAAAGCAACCAAGTGCTAATGTAGAAAAAACGAAAGGTAAAACATCGTTTTTTCGTAAATTTTTAATTGGATGTTTAATACTTGGAATCGTGGCGCTCGTAGGAGGAGTAACTACTTTTTTCATTATGATAAAAGATGCTCCGAAACTTGAAAAAGAAAAGCTTGTCAATCCATTATCAGCAAAAATTTATGATAAAGATAAAAAGCTGGTATATGAATATGGGAAAGAGAAACGAACAAATATTACGTATGATCAAGTACCTAAATTAATAGAAAATGCATTTTTAGCTACAGAGGATGCACGTTTTTATGATCATAGTGGTGTTGACTTCAAAGGGACTGCACGTGCTGTTTTAGTCAGCCTTACTGGGAATTATGGCTCACAAGGCGGAAGTACAATTACCCAACAGGTTATTAAAAACTATTTCTTGTCTATGGATAAAACCCCTAAGCGTAAGGCACAAGAAATATTTTTAGCTTATAAGTTAGAACAGCAATATTCAAAACATGAAATATTAGAGATGTATTTAAATAAGATTAATTTAGGGAACCGCTCATATGGTATTGCAACAGCAGCTGAAAACTATTATGGAAAAGAATTAAAGGACTTAACTTTACCACAGGCTGCGATGCTTGCAGGACTACCAAAAGGCCCTAGTATTTATGATCCAACAAAACCGCAAAATGTAGAGCGGGCAACAGAGCGTAGAAATGTTGTCTTACATTTAATGAATCGACATGGATATATTTCKAAAAAACAAATGGAAGAAGCATCGAAGGTCCCTGTAACCGACGGACTACTTCCTCCTAAAGAAGTTACAGAAATGCCATATCCAGCATTTATAGACGCTGTTGTGAAGGAAGTAGAGAAAGAGTTACCAGATGCAAACGTTGGATCTGATGGGTTATCTATTTACACAACTTTAGACCCAGAAGCGCAGAAATATGCTGATGATCTTTTAAACAAAAATATTATTAGTTATCCAAATGATAAATTCCAAGGTGCTTTTACATTTATGGATACAAAAACTGGAGAAATTCGCGCTATAGGTAGTGGACGTGGTGAAAATAAAGCGACATTCAAAGGGCATAATATGGCAATTGAACTAGATCGTTCAGCAGGTTCAACAATGAAGCCAATTTTTGACTATGGTCCAGCAATTGAATATTTAAAATGGCCAACTTATCATCAACTCGATGATTCAGCATATAAATATTCGACAGGACAACAGGTTCAAAATGCTGATAAAACGTATAAAGGTATGATAACAATGCGTGAGTCTCTTAAATGGTCTCGTAACATACCAGCAATTAAAACAGCAAAAGAGGTAGGATTAAGTAAAGCACAAAGCTTTGCAGAAAGCTTAGGTATTCCATTTAAAAAAGATGCAGTTGAGTCAACAGCAATTGGTACAAATGAAGTATCGCCAACTGAAATCGCAGGAGCATATGCTACATTTGGTAATGATGGTAAATATACAAAACCACACTTTGTTAAAAAAGTGGTTTATCCTGATGGAAAGTCACAAAGTTTTGAACCAAAATCGAAACGTGTTATGGAAGATTATACAGCGTATATGATTACAGATATGCTACGTTCTGTTGTGAGTTCTGGTACTGGTACAGCAGCTAATGTAAGTTCTTTAGATGTGGCAGGTAAAACAGGAACAACAAACTATTCATCTGAACAAATATCGAAATATGGTATACCATCTAGTGCATCGCGTGATAGTTGGTTTGCGGGTTATACACCGCAGTATACAATGGCAGTTTGGACTGGATATATGAAAGATAGTCCTGAAGATTATATAAGCAGCAAAAATACGAAAATTGCACAACAGATTTTTAAAGAAATGATGAGTAAATTTGGAACAAATACGTCACGCTTTAAGGCGCCAAGTAGTGTTGTTCAAGAGGGTGATGAATTACGTGTGAAAGGTGCAAAACGAGATTCTTCTCCAAATCCGAGCACGTCAAATTCAAACTCAAGTGAACAGCAGAAAAATGATGGTCAAAATAAACAGCAAGAACAGCAGCAACAAACAGATGGAGATAAAAAACAACAAGAGCAAAAACAAAGTGAAGAAAATAAGCAAAATAATGATCAAAATAAACAAAATGAAGWCAATGCAACAAATAATCAAGGTGGAAATGATCAAGGGAATACAACCCCGCCGAGCAATGGAAATGGTCAAGGGAATACAACTCCGCCGAGCAATGGAAACGGCCAAGGAAATACAACTCCACCAGGCAGTGAAAACGGCCAAGGAAATACAACTCCACCAGGCAGTGGAAATGGCCAAGGGAATACAACCCCGCCAGGCAGCGGAAATGGCCAGGGGAACACAACTCCGTCAAGCGGTGGAAACGGCCAAGAAAATGCAACACAACCGAGCAATGGAAATGGTCAAGGAGAGGCAACTCCAAATGGTGGTCAATAAATATAATGTTTTTTAAAGTTTCAATCATATAAAAGTGTATGAAAAACACCTAGGATACCGGAGATTGATCGGTAACTTAGGTGTTTTTTTGTATGCTATCATGTATAAAAATACTTTATATGAAATTGAAGAATATATATGTTCAAATGTTGAAGGTCCCATAAAAATTTTGAAAATAAATTGATGGGAAATGATAGAAAATCTGGAGAGGTGGATACGGAGAATGGGGAGGATGACCATAATAGGTAGTGCCACTAGGAGGTGTGCCGTGATGCCAAAATGAAGGTGTTGCTCCACCTGATAATTGATATTGCTGCCAAGTTGCTGGGAGTTCAATGCCAACATCAGAAGTTGCTGTATGAACGGGAACAGAATGGACAGAAGGAGAGGCAACTGGGGCTACAACGGCAATTCTTGTTGGAAATAAATACATAAAAGAATCACCCCTAAATCGTATTATATAGCAGTATATTCTTGCACGAGCTGCAAATGTGCACGCAAATTTTTACAGAGTATAGAATGTATATAAAAAAGAACAAGAAAGAACAAAAATGAGTTCTTTCTTGTTGAAAGACATTTAGATATTGTAGTAGTTTCATTAACGGCAATCGTGGTCGTTGCCAATAGCTAACGCGCTAAAAGAAACCGGACCTACTATTGCAGCTTCGGCACCAGCAGTCATATTTTCAGCAGTAAGCGTGTAAACATGAGTTCCGGATCTTAGATCTTTGTCAATTGCTTGGAAGGTTACAGCGTAAAATTGTTCTGAATCAGTGGATTCTATCCCAACTTGAGTGTTGAAAATCTCAGTATTATCGCGGAAAATACGAAATACGATTTGAGCGATGTTTGTAACTCCTTCAACTCCAACTGTTGTGATTAATTCTACTGTGTTGTCACGGGAGTCTCTACGTGGAATATTTACTCGTAACTGAGCAACTGTATTTCTTTTTGGAGAATGGTCAATTGGAATTGGTTGTCTTGCATTTGTTTTACTACGTGGCTGAATAGCTTGAAAATCAATAATATGCGTTATAATTCTCACCACCTATTGTTTGATACCTTATAATATGAARACTCTTAGAGAATAGCTTGGACATTCTTACGTCGAAAGACTAACTCCAACTATAGATGGTGGACTTTTTTTATAAAAACACATCTATTTATGGAAGGAAGTTCCTGTATAAAAAGATACAATATGATTGTAATAAATAATACCTTTTATGAGTTTTTATATGGAGATAATAGCACCATTCAGCCTAGTTATTCTTTAGGAGTGGCTTTTGAGGTGTCAGAAGATATAGCCGCATCTGTTGAACAGGATGGCATTCAATTTTTTTGTCGATTCCGACGATATTTGGTATTTTCGGGACTATGATTTAGTAGTAAGTTATCATAAGAAAATGGACGAAATTGAATTTAACTATGTAAAATAATAATTTTATTAAAAATGAAAATATTTTATATAAAAATTGTATTTAATTAATATCGATATATAAAATAAGTGTGAACGAGTTGTGTATATGTACAACTCGCTTTTTTGTGTGCTGAAAAAAGATAATAAATATACGGAGTAAATTGTTTGTTGTATAAGCTTTATATGGAATTTTATTGAAAATCAATATATTTCGGTTTAAAAGAAAGAGAAGGGACAACGGGCTTTTTGATAAAAAACTTAGACGTTATTCTTAAAAAACAATTTTATTACAGCAGGAAAAGTATAGGAAACTTATCATTATAAAATAAATTGAAATCTTCTAAAAACTCTGATACATTGAAATAGAAATGTAGTTCACAATGTTGTAAAGGCTTACAGTTATGTGCACGAAGATCTATTAGGATTGGAGGAAATGATAATGAAAGCTGAAGAAAAATTTTCCCCGGGATTAGATGGTGTAGTCGCAGCGGAGACGAAAATTTCGTTTCTCGATACGGTAAAAGGTGAAATTGTTATTCAAGGATATGACTTAATTGAACTATCAAAGACAAAAGGTTATTTAGACATTGTGCACCTTTTATTAGAAGAACATCTACCAAATGAGGATGAAAAGGAAAAACTTGAAAAGAAATTGAAGGAAGAATATGAAGTACCAGAAGGTGTATTCAATGTTTTAAAAGCATTGCCAAAAGAAACGCACCCGATGGATGGGTTACGTACAGGTGTATCAGCATTAGCTGGTTATGATAACGATATTGAAAACCGTTCGCTAGAAGTAAACAAAAGTCGTGGTTATAAATTGTTAAGCAAAGTGCCAAATATTGTTGCGAACAGTTATCATATTTTAAACAATGAAGAGCCGATCGGGCCGCTTCAGGAGTTATCGTATAGTGCGAATTTCTTCTATATGTTAACTGGTAAAAAACCGACTGAGCTTGAAGAGAAAATCTTCGACCGCTCTTTAGTTTTATATAGTGAACATGAAATGCCAAACTCTACATTCACAGCTCGCGTTATCGCATCTACGCAATCAGACTTATATGGTGCTTTAACAGGAGCAGTCGCATCCTTAAAAGGAAGCCTACATGGCGGTGCAAATGAAGCAGTTATGTACATGCTGTTAGAAGCTGGAAATGTTGAGAAATTTGAAGAGTTACTGCAAAAGAAATTATATAACAAAGAAAAAATCATGGGATTTGGACATCGCGTCTACATGAAGAAGATGGATCCAAGAGCACTCATGATGAAAGAAGCTTTAAAACAGTTATGTGATGTAAAAGGTGATTATACATTATATGAAATGTGTGAAGCTGGAGAGAAAATTATGGAGAAGGAAAAAGGAATCTATCCGAATCTAGATTATTATGCAGCTCCAGTATATTGGATGTTAGGTATTCCAATTCAACTGTACACGCCAATCTTTTTCAGTTCTAGAACAGTAGGCTTATGTGCGCATGTTATTGAACAGCATACAAACAATCGCTTGTTCCGCCCACGTGTAAATTATATCGGCGAGCGACATGTGCTTAGCAAATAAAAACAACTGGGGAGTTGTTAAGGCCGCCCGCCAGGTGGGTGTTTGACTGACACCCATCCTCAATAATAACGAATTTTCGACAGAAAGGGAAGGATAGCATGATTAAAACAAATGAAATTAAACAAAAAGATGCAATTTTAGAAGAGATTACGGATTATGTATTAAATAAAGAGGTGACGAGCTCAGAAGCATTTAGCACAGCACGCTATGTGTTACTTGATACGCTTGGATGCGGAATTTTAGCGCTGCAATATCCTGAATGTACGAAACTCCTTGGACCAGTTGTACCAGGAACAGTTGTGCCAAATGGTACACGTGTACCAGGAACATCATTTGTACTTGATCCAGTACGCGGTGCTTTTAATATTGGATGTATGATTCGTTGGCTGGATTATAACGATACATGGCTTGCTGCAGAATGGGGACACCCGTCTGATAATTTAGGTGGAATTTTAGCTGTTGCGGATTATGTGAGCCGCGTTCGTATTTCAGAAGGAAAAGAACCATTAAAAGTACGCGATGTACTTGAAATGATGATTAAAGCCCATGAAATCCAAGGTGTACTTGCATTAGAAAATAGTTTAAACCGCGTTGGTCTTGACCATGTATTATATGTAAAAGTAGCGACAACAGCAGTTGTTACAAAAATGCTTGGTGGCACGCGTGAAGAAATCTTTAACGCATTGTCTCATGCATGGATTGATAACTCTAGTCTTCGTACATATCGTCATGCCCCAAATACAGGTTCACGTAAGTCATGGGCAGCTGGGGATGCAACAAGCCGTGGTGTTTACCTTGCACTTACTGCATTAAAAGGTGAAATGGGTTATCCAACGGCATTATCTGCACCAGGATGGGGATTCCAAGATGTATTATTTAATAAGCAGGAACTAAAATTAGCAAGACCTTTAGATTCTTATGTAATGGAAAATGTATTGTTTAAAGTATCATATCCAGCAGAATTCCATGCTCAAACAGCTGCAGAATGCGCAGTGAAATTACATCCAGAAGTGAAAGAGCGATTAGAGGAAATTGACCGTATTACAATTACAACACATGAATCGGCGGTTCGTATTATTGATAAAGAAGGTCCATTAAATAACCCAGCTGACCGCGATCATTGCTTACAATACATTACTGCAATTGGTCTATTAAAAGGCGATATCGTTGCAGATGACTATGAGGATGAAGTTGCATTTGACCCTCGTGTAGATGAATTACGAAATAAGATGGTTGTTGTAGAAAATAAACAGTATAGTTTGGATTACCTTGATCCGAACAAGCGCTCAATCGCCAACGCTGTTCAAGTTCATTTTAAAGATGGWACWGTAACAGAAAAYGTRGARTGTGAATACCCATTAGGTCACCGTTTCCGTAGAGACGAAGCGATTCCAAAGGTTGTTCAAAAGTTTTCTGCAAATATGGCTGTTCATTATTCTAATAAACAACAAGAAAAAATTCATGAAGCTTGTTTGAATGAAGAAAAGTTAGAAAATATGAATGTAAATGAATTTGTAGATCTTTTCTTAATTTAAGTATAGGGGGAATAAGAATGGCTTGGGTTGTGAATAAACCGTCAACACAAGAAGAGCTTGCTAATCGATTCCGAGCTTTAGTAGAGGCACCTGAAATTTTACAAATCCCTGGTGCTCATGATGCAATGGCTGCTCTTGTTGCAAAAAACACTGGATTTTCAGCTCTTTATTTATCGGGAGCTGCTTATACAGCAAGTAAGGGTTTGCCAGATTTAGGTATTGTAACGTCTACTGAAGTAGCTGACAGAGCAAGAGATCTTGTTAGAGCAACGGACTTACCTCTTCTTGTCGATATTGATACAGGATTTGGTGGAGTGTTAAATGTAGCAAGAACGGCTGTAGAGATGGTGGAAGCAAATGTAGCCGCTGTCCAAATTGAAGATCAACAATTACCGAAAAAATGTGGACACTTAAATGGAAAAAAACTTGTTTCCACTGAGGAATTAGTACAGAAGATTAAAGCGATTAAAGAAGTAGCACCAACACTTGTTGTTGTAGCACGTACAGATGCTCGCGGTGTAGAAGGATTAGATGCAGCAATTGAAAGAGCGATTGCTTATGTAAAAGCAGGTGCAGATGCTGTTTTCCCGGAAGCACTTCAATCCGAAGAAGAATTCCGTTTGTTCAACAGTAAAGTAAATGTTCCGTTGCTTGCGAACATGACTGAATTTGGGAAAACTCCATATTATAGTGCAGAAGAATTTGCAAATATGGGCTTCCAAATGGTGATTTATCCGGTTACATCACTTCGCGTTGCAGCAAAAGCATATGAGCGTGTGTTTATGCTAATTAAAGAAACAGGCTCACAAAAAGAAGGGCTATCTAACATGCAAACGAGAAGTGAATTGTATGAAACAATTTCGTATCATGATTTTGAGGAATTAGATAACGGAATTGCAAAAACAGTTTTATCTGAAGATCAATAGAACAGAGAAGAAAGGCGATGATGGGACATCTTGGGCAAGAACAACTGCTTGATGTGAGAATTCATCGCCTTTTTATATGATTTGAATTGTTGTATACAAGAGGTGAGAAGATATGAGTTCTACAAAAGATTTCTCTGTAGAAAAATGGATGCAGCAAGATTTCCAGTTTGTGAGAAGTAACGATACGATTACTGAAACAGTTAAACTTCTTATTAAAATATCAAAGGATGAACTTCCTGTGCTAGATGGAAAGCAAATGATTGGCATTGTAAAACTGACAGATTGTATTCAGTGGATACAACAAAAAAGTGATAAAAGTATGTTAGTTCATATGATTGTCACTAATTCTATTAATAAGGGTAGTATGAAAACAACTATGAACGAATTACAGGATACACCATTTTATGTGACAACTGAACAAGATGGAGTACTTGTAGGAATCATAGACAAGCCTGAACTTTTCGCTTTTCAAAAGTTTCTAAAACAGCAATTAAAAGAATCACAACAATTAATTGAATGGTTTCGTTTGTCTTTCGACACTGCGTATGAAGGCATTGCGATTGTGGATGAAAACGGCGTCATTCAAATGTTTAATGAATACGTATAGCCGCTTTGTTGGAGTATCAAAAGAAGAAGCAATTGGACAACTGGCCGAAAATGTAATTGAGAATACGAGGCTTCCAGTTGTATTAAAAACAGGGGTACCAGAAAGAAATCAAGTGCATCGTTTGCAAGGACAAAATTTAGTTGTGCATCGGATGCCGATTTGGAAGCAAGGAAGAGTGATAGGTGCTGTAGGCATGCTTATTCATGAAGGGATTTCAGATATTTATAAAATACTAGAGAGGTTTGATCAAAAAGATAGTGCTGTCAAACCGTTATTTTCTAAACCGAAGAAGAAGCAAATTCGATTCGAAGATATTCTTGGAGAAAGTCAGACGATTTCTGAAACGAAAAAAATGGCTCGAAAAGCAGCTGGGTCGAAAGCGTCTGTGTTAATTACTGGAGAAAGTGGTGTTGGTAAAGAGCAATTTGCAAGAGCTATACATGATACAGGTATAACAAARAACGGTCCATTTATCAGTGTGAACTGTGCTGCTATTCCTGATAATTTACTAGAATCCGAACTGTTTGGTTATGCAGAAGGTGCTTTTACAGGTGCGAAAAAGAACGGGAAAGCAGGGAAGTTTGAACTTGCGAATCATGGCACGTTATTTTTAGACGAAATCGGTGATATGTCTCTATTAACACAGGTGAAAATTTTACGTGTTTTACAAGAAAGGGAGATAGAAAGAATTGGTGGTACGCATCCAATTCCAGTTGATTTTAGGCTAATTGCAGCGACAAATAAAGATTTAAAACAAATGGTTAGAGAAGGTACATTTAGAGAAGATTTATATCATCGTCTTCATGTTATTCCGATTCATATTCCACCACTTCGTTTTCGAAAGCAAGACATCCCACTCATTGTCGAAGAACATTTACAAAAGTTATGTCAAATGTATGGTGCTAAAGAAAAGACACTTGATAAAGAAGTATTACGCCTTATGTTCCATTACAATTGGCCAGGAAATGTTCGGGAATTAATCAATGTGTTGGAAAGACTATTTGCACTATCGGATGATGTACATATACGAGCTAAGGATTTACCAGAAGAATTCTATTATCGGGATATGGAACAGAAGAAATTAGTACCTATGATTCAGTCTTTACCAGCAAAGCAAGAAGCGATGAAAGTGGTACGTGAAGAGGAAGAGCGAGGATTAATTGAACGCGTTTTAAAAGAAGCAAAAGGGAATAAGTCAAAGGCAGCAGCATTGTTAGGGATTTCTAGGGCGACTCTTTATAACAAATTATCACGATTCAAAATCTAGACAAATTGTTATAAACAGTGTAAAACTGTCTAAACAGTTTTACGTTTTCTATTTATTTAGCCCAGGTTCTATCAAGTTTTTAGTTTGGCATAGATTTTGCATATAAAGAAAATGAAGACCGAAATGATAGGGGGATACAGATGGAGAAAACAAAGTTGCAATGGGACGAATTTTTTTCGCTGAATAAGAAYCTTAATACAACTTTTTTTACACCGGAAGATTTTTCAGGTGATGAAGATTTAATCGCAAAAACAACAGAACAGTTTGTTAAACAGGAAATTGTTCCTCAAATTGAAAATATCGAGCAGCACAATTATCAAGTTTCTCGCGGGTTGTTTGAAAAGGCCGGAGAACTTGGGTTGTTAAGTATAGAGGTACCAGAAGAATATGGTGGGTTCGAATTAGGAAAGGCAGTTTCTGGCCTTGTAGCAGAAAAGATGGGATATGCAGGAGCATTTAGTGTTTCCTTTAATATTCATGCTGGTGTAGGAACATTGCCATATATATACTATGGCACAAACGAGCAGAAGGAAAAATACTTACCTAAAATTGCATCAGGCGAATGGATTGGAGCGTATGCATTAACAGAACCTAATGCTGGATCAGATGCATTAAGTGCAAAAACAAGCGCTGTATTAAATGAAGAAGGAACAACTTGGAAATTAAATGGGGAAAAGCAGTGGATTACAAATGCTCATATGGCTGATGTATATGTTGTTTTTGCAAAGACAAATAAAGGAATGACAGCATTTATTGTCGAAAGAACATGTGAAGGTGTTTCAATTGGCTTAGAAGAAAAGAAAATGGGCATTAAAGGATCTTCGACTGCGACACTCATTTTAGAGGATGTTGTAATTCCAGTTGAAAATGTATTAGGGGAAGTTGGAAAGGGTCATCACGTAGCCCTTAATATCCTCAATTTCGCTAGATTGAAACTCGCTTTTGGAAATATTGGAACAGCAAAACAAGCAATTGGTTTATCTGTTCAATACGGAAAAGAACGAAAACAGTTTCAAACAGAATTAGTTGATTTCACGATGATTCAAGAGAAAATTGCAAATATGATTATCGCTACATACGGTGCAGAGAGTGCAGCTTATCGAACAGCAGGCGTAATTGACGAGGCAATTCATGAGACAAATGGGGATGGCAGCATCATGCAGAAAATGTCTCAATTTGCAATGGAGTGTGCCATTAATAAAGTGAATGCTTCGGAAACACTAGGAAATATTGTGGATGAAGCTGTACAAATTCATGGTGGCTACGGTTATATGCAAGAATATGAAGTAGAACGATTATATCGTGATGCTAGAATTAGCCGTATATTTGAAGGAACGAATGAAATTAACCGCTTAACAGTTGCGAAAATGTTAATGAAACAAACGAAGCAAATAGGAGATCAAGTAGACGAAGGCACATTTGAAAATATAGAACGAAACCATCGTTATATTTTATTATCGAAACAGTTATTGAAGCAATCTTTGAAAACGCTATCTCAAACTCCTAAATTGAAAATCGAGCAAGAACAAGAATATTCACGCGTATTAGCAGACATGTTGAAAGATGTGTATGTAATGGAATCAGCATTTTTACGTACGAAGAAAGCAGTGAGTAAAAATGGTGAAGAAAAAGAACGTACAAAACAGTTCGTAACAGATGTTCTTTGTGAGGAAGGGTATCGTAAAGTAGAATCAGCGGCAATGGTTCTTCTTTCTGCAGCAGTACAAGAAGAGCAAAATAGAAACGCTATTCTAGATGAAATTCGTCAACTGTCAATACCTCTATATACGAACATATTTATGAAAAAGAGAGAAATTGCAAAAGCCATTATAAATCGCGGAAAATATATTGTTTAAATAGGAGGAGAACAATATGAAAAAGATTGGTTTTATTGGTTTAGGTAATATGGGCCTTCCAATGTCTAAAAATTTAGTTAAATCAAATTACACTGTATATGGCGTCGATTTAAATAAAGATGCTGAGGCTTCTTTTGAGAAAGATGGAGGAATCATCGGCTTATCAATTGCAAACTTGGCAGAAACATGTGATTTGATTTTTACAAGTTTACCATCTCCGCGAGCTGTGGAAGCGGTTTATTTTGGAGAAGAGGGTTTAATTGAGAATAGTCATCCGAATGTTGTTCTAATTGATACCAGTACAGTAGCACCGCAATTGAATAAAAGATTAGCAGAAGCTGCTAATGATAAAAAAGTAGATTTCTTAGCAGCACCGGTTAGTGGTGGGGTGATTGGAGCAGAAAATCGCACATTAACTTTTATGGTCGGTGGATCAAAAGAAGTATATGAAAAAGGTTTACCAGTGATGGAAGTATTAGGGGCAAATGTGTTTCATGTAAGTGAACAAATTGATAGTGGCACGACTGTAAAGCTTATTAATAACTTATTGATAGGTTTCTACACAGCGGGTGTAAGTGAAGCTTTGACTTTAGCGAAGAAAAACAATATGGATTTAGAGAAAATGTTTGATATTTTAAATGTGAGTTACGGACAAAGTAGAATTTATGAGCGCAACTATAAAAGCTTTATTGCACCAGAAAACTATGAGCCAGGTTTTACTGTAAATCTATTAAAGAAAGATTTAGGATTTGCGGTTGATTTAGCAAAAGAAAGTGAACTTCACTTACCAGTAAGTGAAATGCTGTTGAACTTGTATGATGAAGCGGGTAAAGCGGGGTATGGTGAAAAAGACATGGCTGCTTTATATAAGAAGATAAGTGAACAAGTAATCTCTAGTCATGAATAATGAATGGTTATAGCGTCGAATTATAAATTGTGAGAAACAATTCGAACTTATAACAATAAAAAAGGAGCGAATACAATGATTACAACWGAAATTAAACGAGTGAAAAATCATATTAATGGTGAATGGGTAGAATCTACTGGTACGGAAGTTGAAGCTGTTCCAAATCCTGCAACTGGGAAAATAATCGCTTATGTTCCGCTTTCTCCAAAAGAAGATGTGGAGCGTGCTGTTGAAGCTGCAAAAGCAGCTTATGAAACATGGTCTAAAGTGCCGGTTCCAAATCGTTCAAGACAGCTATACAAATATTTACAACTTTTACAAGAAAATAAAGATGAGCTTGCGAAAATTATCACATTAGAAAATGGAAAAACATTAAAGGATGCGAGTGGTGAAGTACAGCGTGGTATTGAGGCTGTAGAATTGGCAACATCAACACCAAATTTAATGATGGGGCAAGCACTCCCGAACATTGCAGGTGGAATTGATGGTTCGATTTGGCGTTACCCAATTGGAGTTGTTGCTGGTATTACACCGTTTAACTTCCCGATGATGATTCCATTATGGATGTTCCCATTAGCAATTGCTTGCGGTAACACATTCGTATTAAAAACGTCTGAAAGAACACCGCTTTTAGCTGAGAGACTGGTAGAGTTATTCTATGAAGCAGGTTTCCCAAAAGGAGTTTTAAATTTAGTGCAAGGCGGAAAAGACGTTGTAAATAGCATTCTAGAAAATAAGGACATTCAAGCGGTTTCATTTGTTGGATCTGAGCCAGTTGCACGCTATGTATACGAAACAGGAACAAAATATGGAAAACGAGTACAAGCGCTCGCAGGAGCGAAGAATCATGCGATTGTTATGCCAGATTGCAATCTTGAAAAAACAGTACAAGGTGTTATTGGTTCTGCATTTGCGAGCAGTGGAGAGCGCTGCATGGCATGTTCTGTTGTAGCTGTTGTGGATGAAATTGCTGATGAGTTTATTGATGTACTAGTAGCGGAAACACGTAAATTAAAAGTTGGCGATGGTTTCCATGAAGATAATTATGTAGGTCCATTAATTCGTGAATCTCATAAAGAGCGTGTACTAGGCTATATTAATAGTGGTGTAGCAGATGGGGCTGCTTTATTAGTAGATGGTCGTAAAATTAATGAAGAAGCCCGTGAAGGATATTTTGTTGGAGCAACAATCTTTGATGGTGTGAATCAAGATATGAAAATTTGGCAAGATGAAATTTTTGCTCCAGTTTTAAGTATTGTGAGAGTAAAAGATTTAGAAGAAGGCATTAAACTTACAAATCAATCCAAATTTGCAAATGGTGCAGTTATTTATACATCAAGCGGTAAACATGCGCAAACATTCCGTGATAATATCGATGCAGGAATGATTGGCGTAAACGTTAACGTTCCAGCACCGATGGCATTCTTCGCATTTGCTGGAAATAAAGCATCCTTCTATGGTGATCTTGGAACAAATGGAACAGACGGTGTTCAATTCTATACACGTAAAAAAGTTGTGACAGAGCGCTGGTTTTAATAGATGAATAGCATATACATGTAACTTGTTACATGTACAAAAAGTACACCCCTCTCATTAGAGAGGGGTGTACTTTTCATCGTTAACTATTCTTTTCAAAAGCTAATTTGATACCAAATCCAATTAATACAATACCAGTAAGTCCTTGGATGTATCTTTGGGTAGCTGGTTTTTTCATGAAAACACTGATTTTATCAATTAAGAAGATATAAAAGGCAAACCATATCGCGGTTAAAACGAGATAGGTAAGACCCATGGTTAGAAATTGAATGAATGTATTATGGTTAGGATTTAAAAATTGTGGTAAAAAGGTCAAAAAGAATACAGCGACTTTAGGATTTAAAAGATTAGTAAGAAACCCTTGGCGAAAACAAGAGCTGTTTTCATCTGCATGTTTCATAGGTAACTCATTTGTATCTATGCTGTTTTTGCTTTTTAAAGATAGAAGTGCTTTTATTCCTAAATAGACTAGATAAATGGCACCAACATATTTAAAAATAGAAAATAAGAAAGCAGATTTAACAATAATAGCGGAAAGCCCAATTACAGCAGCTAAAGTATGAATTAAAAGGGCGATACATGTGCCGAAAACCGTTTTTACACCTCCTATTTTTCCTGAAGTAAGAGTGTTTTTTGTAGCCATTGCAGTATCGGGCCCGGGTAAAATAATAAGACAAATAGACATGATAATAAAAAGAAGATAGTTCTCCACAATCACTCCACCTTTCTGTGTTTATCTTTCAGAAAATTTAATTAAAAATAGTTTAACACAATTTAAGTGATATGATAAATAAAATTTAAGTATGTTAAAATATATCTATCATATTGTTTGAAGGAGCATGAGGTATGGAAAATATAAATATCGGAAAAAAGGTGAAAGAGCTTCGGGAATATAAGGAGCTGAGTATGCGAGAGTTAGCTAAAATGGCAGAAATAACACCTTCTATGTTAAGTCAAATTGAACGAGGATTAGCTAATCCTTCGATTCAAACATTGAAATTGCTAGCCAAGGCTTTAGAAGTTCCAACTTTTAGTTTTCTCATTGAAGATACGAACACGGATGATCTAGTTATAAGAGCGAATGCACGTAAAAAAATGATCGTAGGAAATTTATCCTATGAATTATTATCACCAGATTTAACGGGTGCTTTGGCAGTATCTTTAATGACTTTGCCACCTAATTCTGTTTCCTCCGAAAAACTTTTAGAGCATAAAGGAGAGGAAATTGCCCATGTTTTAGAAGGACAGATT
The DNA here is from genome assembly GCF_056396765.1 of Bacillus sp. 05T22. Classification (NCBI taxonomy): domain Bacteria; kingdom Bacillati; phylum Bacillota; class Bacilli; order Caryophanales; family Bacillaceae; genus Bacillus; species Bacillus sp. 05T22. Next base: position 5,465 of record NZ_JBFTMC010000057.1, on the reverse strand, counting down.
ATCTTGTATTTACAGCAAGATATATACACTTTATACCCCGGGGATAGTGTGAAAATCCCTTCTTATATGAAACATAAATGGGAGAATCTATTTGATCAAGATGCCGTTATTTTATTCGCTGTAACGCCTCCATCGTTCTGATAATGAAGATACATAATACATATGTCTAGAAAGAAAAAAGCTAGATGAAGCAGCAAATAGGTTGCTTTCATCTAGCTTTTTGATTAGGCATTAAGCAGATTGAAGAAGCGATTGACATCTTCATCTGAAACATCACTTAATTGTTTATATTTATACTTTGGATTTTGATCTTTGTCGACAACGACTGAACGTACTCCTTCAAAGAAATCTTCGTGCCTCATGAAATTTTTAGCGAGCACGAGATCTGTTGCAAAGCATTCTTCTATCGATTTTTCCTTTCCGTCAATAAGTTGTTTTAATGTTATTTTTAATGAGAACGGAGATTTTGATAGTAATGTTTCTTTCGTTTTTGAAGCGAAGGATCCGTCAGCATTATCTAATGAATGGATGATATCTTCAACTGTATGGAATGAAAAATGTTGATCAATTTCTTCTAATAAGGAAACAAGTTCACTTTCTACACTAGGAGCTGTTTCATATTTATTAATGAGTTCTTTTAAAGTGATATGTACATTTTGATCATGCCAATTTACTTTTTCGATTGCATCTAGGAAAGTAGGTAAAGTTTCCGATGGCATATAATGATCAGCAGCTTTTATATATAATACATCAGCAGCTTTTAAAACAGATGCTGTTAACGCAACATACCGACCAGTCTGCCCAGGAGCCTTGTTTAAGAAATAAGCAGCTCCAACGTCTGGGAAAAAACCAATGTTCATCTCAGGCATGGCCCATTTTGTACGATCTGTTACAATTCTATATTTTGCCCCATTCGTAAGACCGACGCCACCACCCATTACAATTCCATCTAAACAAGCAATAATTGGTTTTGGATAATGATATATATAAGTATCTATTTCGTATTCTTCTTCAAAAAAATGTTCAGCATGCTGTAACGCAACTTCATTTGAACGTGCTTCGTATAATGTTTTTATATCACCACCAGCGCAAAATCCTTTCGTGCCAGCACCTTTCAAGATTACTACGGCAATACGATCATCTTTTCCCCATTCTTTTAGTTTTTGACCAATCGGATGTAACATATCATAGGATAAAGAGTTAAGTGCTTTTGGGCGATTTAAAGTGATTGACGCGACGCCATTTTTGTGAATGGAAAATAAAACATTTTCAGTCATTTTGAATCCTCCTCTTATATATCTTCTCATTCTTATTTCTCGATAAAAGCTAAAATGTCCTTTATAATTTATTTGATATTGCAAGTAGCGTGCCAGTTTTAATGTCCTTAATTAAGAAGAAATGCCAGTAATAAAGTGTCTAACTGTCTAAACAAATGGACATTTAGACGTCGGACTAGATACTTTTTAGAATGGTGCATATTTTGACGAGTTATATTTGCAGGATTTCAACATATGAAAATGAATATTACAACATCAGTCATTTAAAATGTAGGGGTATTGTTTGTAACTTGAAAATGAAGGGAATACTATATACCATATTTAATTTGAAAGAAAATGAGTAATTGGAATGAATTCAATATGGATAGCAACTTCACTTTGTTGTATTTACTGAATTGTCTTGCTTTTAACGAAGTGAGAGTTTGTATATAATAGGAGTAGAGAAAGGGGAGATCGGAATGCCAGGGCCTTTGCTATTATCGGTTATTATTTTGTCTTCTCTCATGGTAGGAATTACACAGTATTTTCATCGTACAGATACGACAGAAGAAATTAAAGATAAAGTACGTCTCGTATTTCCGGTTTTTATATTATCTATCTCACTGTGTTATGTGTTAAATAAAGATGGGTATATCGTGGCATCATTCTCATTTTTTATAGCAATTGTTTTAATAACTGTATTGTACTATATAATGAAAGAGTATTTGCAAAAATAAAGATGCCTGAAAGGGCATTTTTATTTTTATGAAATTAAACAATTTATACCGGAATTTGAAGATGTGAATTCATATTACTGTTTACCTGCTTTTCTAAAATTGCTTTCTGTATACTTGTTTTTTAAGCTATTATTGCTTTGACTTTAGGATATTAATAAACTTATTGAATCATATTTTTATTGGGACTGTTTTTTGTATCATATAAAATCATTCAACTTGTAGAACATTCAGCTCATTCTTCTTTTCCAAACGGTCACGCGACATCAGCGATTCTATTTTAAACATCGTGACTTAATTTCAAATCCACATGAAACATTATTAATTTCACATACCGCATTATAATTTAAAAAATACATATAACATAAAAAAATAAAATGAGTGTGAAAGTGAATTCTTCATCATGTATTCACTTGTCAATCGTGAATAGCCGCTATACTATTAAAGTATAGAGAACTGGAAAAGGGGTTGTATTTATATGAAATTTGAGATGCATACAAAGATTATTTCAAATGAAAAAGAAATGAGATTACATATAGAAGAAAATATATTTCAATTAATATTAGACGGTTATCATTTATTTGCTGTGGATGAAATGTTACCTTTATATAAATCTGATCAAGAAAGAATCGGTAGTGCAATCGTTCAAAAGTTAGAGTGGGAAGATGGGAAGACAACACTTAACTACCAACTGGTTTCATTACAATCAGTAAATTAAAAGAGAGAAAGGAAGGAAAAGATGAAGTTTTTTCATACAGCGGATTGGCATTTAGGAAAACTTGTTCACGGTGTGTATATGACCGAAGATCAACGAATTGTATTAGATCAGTTCGTTCAAGCTGTGGAAGAAGAAAAACCAGATGCCGTAATTATTGCAGGTGATTTGTATGACCGAGCGATTCCTCCAACAGAAGCAGTAGATTTACTAAATGATGTATTAAAAAAGATAGTGATTGATTTACAAACGCCAGTAATTGCAGTAGCAGGGAATCATGATAGTCCAGACCGTATTCATTTTGGCAGCAGTTTAATGAAAAAACAAGGGTTACATATTGTTGGCCAATTTCAATTTCCGTATGAACCAGTTGTTTTACATGATAAGTATGGGGAAGTGCATTTTCATTTAATCCCATATGCGGATCCAAGTATTGTAAGACATGTGATGAAAAATGAAGATATTCGGTCGCATGATGATGCGATGCGCATTTTCATGAATGAACTTTCAGAAACGATGAATCAAGAAGCAAGACACGTATTTGTAGGCCATGCATTTGTCACTTCTTCAGGTGAAGCAGAAGAAAATACGAGTGATGCAGAGCGTCCGCTTTCCATCGGCGGTGCTGAATACGTAAATAGTCATTATTTTGATAAGTTTCATTACACAGCACTTGGGCATTTGCACCAAGCGCACTTTGTACGTAATGAAACGATTCGTTATTCTGGTTCACCACTTGCGTATTCTATTTCTGAAGAGCGGCATAAAAAAGGGTATTATATTGTGGAATTAGACGAAACAGGTCAAGTGGAAATAGAAAAGCGTTTATTTACACCTCGTCGCCAAATGCGAACAGTAGAAGCGAAAATAGATGATTTATTAAAGTATCCAACAAGTGAAGATTATGTCTTCGTAAAGTTATTAGATGAAAATCCTGTACTGCAGCCAATGGAAAAAATTCGTTCTGTATATCCAAATGCTATGCATGTTGAACGTTCTATGCAAAGACGAGAATTTACAGAAACCAATGAAGTTACTGTTTCTAGACATAAAACAGATGATCTATCCCTTTTGAAAGCTTTTTATAGAGAAATGAAGGGCTCAGATTTATCAGAAGAGAAAGAACGTCTTTTCTTAGACGTATTACAAACAGTGCAGGAACGGGAAGGTGAACGAGGATGAGACCACTTCAGCTTATTATGACCGCATTTGGTCCGTATAAACAGCGAGAAGTTATCGATTTCAGCGATCTTGGCGATCACCGTATTTTTGCTATTTCAGGAAATACGGGAGCTGGGAAAACAACGATATTTGATGCGATTTGTTATGTATTATATGGGGAAGCGAGCGGAGAAGAACGTAGTGATACGAGTATGCTACGTAGCCAATTTGCTGATGATAATATATACACAAGTGTAGAATTAACCTTCCAGTTGAAAGGAAAGCAATACGAAATAAAAAGACAGCTCGGTCATAAAAAACAAGGGAATAAAACAGTTACAGGGTATGCTGTTGAGCTATATGAAGTAATAGGTGATGAGAAGGTTCCATGTGTGGATCGTTTTCATGTGACAGATGTGAACAAAAAGGTTGAAGATTTAATCGGACTTAGCAAACATCAATTTAGTCAAATTGTTATGCTTCCGCAAGGAGAATTCCGAAAACTATTAACGTCTGAAACAGAAAATAAAGAAGAAATTTTACGTCGTATTTTTAAAACAGATCGTTATAAATTAATGCGTGAATTGTTAGATCAAAAACGTAAACAGTGGAAAGACGTCTTACAAGAAAAGCAAAAAGAAAGAGAACTGTACTTCCGTAATGTTTTTAAATTACCGGTTCGAGATGATTCATTATTAGAGACAGTAGTTCAACAGGAACATGTAAATACGCACCAAGTAGTCGAAGCGCTTGAACAAGAAAAAAATTGCTATGAGGCGGAAGTTGAACAATTACAAGCGCAGCAAACATTGCAAACGCAGCAATTAAAAAAAACCGAAGATCGTTTTCATACAGCTAAGTCTATTAATGAAAAGTTCAAAGATTTACAGCAAAAACAAGAGAAACAAGCAGTTTTACAAGCAAATCGAGAACAAATAGAAACAGAAGAACAACGTTTTAAACTTGCTGAACAAGCGAAACGATTATTACCATTTGAACAATGGTATGAAGAAGCGGTACAGAGTGAACAAAATGCTGAACAATTATTGAAACAAATATCTGTAAAAAAAGAAAAGACGGTTAAGGCGTTTGAACTTGCTTATGAGAAATATGAAGAATTAAAGGGTAAAGAGTCTGTTCGTGAAGAAGGTAAGAAAACTGTACAAAGATTAGAAGAGTTACAGCCAATTATTGCTTCATTAGCAGAGAAAAAATCAAAATTGCAACAGGCAGAACTTCAAAGTGGGAAATTGAAGGAAGGTATTCAGAAGTTTGAGAAACAGCTAGAAGGACAGATTTCTCAAAAACAACAAATTGCCGGAGAATTACAACAGCTAGAGGTTGCACTTGAGCAATATGTAGCAAAAGTAGAAGAGCTAACAAATATGCGGGAAGAYGCAAAAGTACTAAAGCAAGCATATGACGTTTGGCAAGAAAAGCAAAAATATGAACAAGAAAAAGAAGTTGCAAATCAAAAGATGGAAGTTGCAGTTAAAGCATATGAAGAGATGGAGCATCGTTGGTTAAATGAACAAGCAGGAATGTTAGCTCTTCATCTTCATGAAGGTGAATCTTGTCCTGTATGTGGTAGCATAGATC
>NZ_JBFTMC010000056.1:0-26377 GCF_056396765.1 Bacillus sp. 05T22 | reverse complement strand
ACAAGAAATACCCTATAGAATAGACTTTTTTTTAAGTGTCTATTCTATAGGGTACATTTTAATAGGAGTGCCTTTTTTCGTGTATAATAAGGTGAAACTTTTATTCGTAGAAATGGATAATTCGTTATGAAGAGAGAAATTGTATTTCAATAATAATGTAATTTAATAATGGAATATATACGTTACAATTAATAGTGAAGGAGGGGCATAGATTGGCTGTAAGTAAAATAAAGGTCGCTCGTGTTCAGTTAGATTTAACACAACAACAATTAGCAGAAAAAGTAGGAGTTACACGGCAAACGATTAGTTTAATTGAAAAAGGAAAATATAACCCTTCTTTAGATTTGTGTTTAAAAATTTGTTATGCCGTAAATCAAACATTAAATGATTTATTTTGGGAGGATAAGGAGTGAAGGATATCGATGAGGATCGTGAAAGATGAACGCTTAATGATTCAAGGACTAAAACATACTAGAATGGCATTTGTTTTACAAAACCTTGTGATATTATGTATGGTTTTTTACCGTTATGTCATAAAAGGAGTGGGATATGGACTAAAATTGAATGGATCTATTTTTCGGCTGACAAGTATGATTGATCGAAATACGATTGTTTTTGAAAGTGATGAGCAATTAAAAGGGAAAAATTTTAAGTTATTTAGCTTGAATCATTCACCAGAAAGTGGCTAGGATTCATTAAAAGAATTACTCTGTTGCTTGCCAAAAGTAAGTCTTCCAACAGGGATTGGTTATGAAAATGTATTTCGTGTGTTAATTATGAAGTTTATGGACAACTATGATCTAGATATACGTTCGGTAAAGAAATCATGTGTTCATATTGTACACCCAGATGGAAGGATTATTCCATTTGATACGTATAATTTATTTTACCGTGATGAGAAAGAAGAGTATTTAAAAGAGCTACAAGGAGAGAGCGGAATTGTGAAATAAAGAGGATATCCTCTTTATCGAGAGGAAGTGTTTTTGTTGCGACAAAAACAGTAGAATCCCCCACCGCAAGCTGAAGTGCACCTCCAATTGTTAGACTGCGTCTAACAATTGGGGTGCACTTCATTGTAGAGGTAGGTGGGGGTAGTTCAATTCATAATGTTTTATACATTAATTTATGAAGTCCAATCGGATGTATATCGAATATTTCACCATGCTCAAGGAATCCTAATCGTTTGTAGTAATCTGTAACGGTAATACGAGCATTACACCATAATATCTCTGCTTGACGCTCTTTTAAGATTACTTCAGCTTGTTGGATTAATGAGCTACCGGCATGTTGTTTCCGAAAGGTAGGTACTGTAGCCATGCCTCGTAAACGATAGTGATGGTTACCCTGTAAGGAAGGGGGTATTTCATGAGAGAACGAAGCAATGCTAATAAGTTTATCATTTAAGAAGGCACCAAGATGAAAGGAATTTGTTTCGTAATCAGATGGGTATTTACAATCGTCCAACTGTTGAGTTGGGCGTAAAATTTTTTGGCGTAGTTCGTATGTTTCGGAGGCGTCAATACATTTAATTGTAACCATACATAATTCACCTTTCTTATGAAGATTTTTCTATCAGTTGTAAAAAGAAATAGGCCGGCGCGACACAAAGGCCTAATATGCTACAAGTACCAATAATAAGGGAAAGAAAGAGACAAAAGTATTTCGTTCCATTTGGCTTTTTCCACCCATAGCTGCAAATTTCAATGCTAATACCGATGAGAATAATGGCTACAAGTACCTCTGCTAATAATAAAAGAGCTAAAGTTGAAATAGACATAGTGTGATTCATCCTTATAATTTATGATAGTAATATTTTACCATAAGGAAGTAAGAATCTTAAGAAAAAAATTAAAAGTATTATGGTTTAGGGAAACAAGGAGTAATTGTTTTGTGTTATTTTTTACATGCCGATTTAAAAAGTCCCCTCTCAATTTTGAAAGGGGACTTTTTGCTATTCTAATATGCTTTTCATTGTATCAATGTGCTCTTTTGATCCTGTTACAAGAAGTGTATCACCATTTTGCAATTTTGTATCACCATGTGGTATTAATGCTTTGTTACCACGGTAAATTTGGATGATAAGTACGTCACCTAGGAATGGCAAGCGACGAAGCGGTAAACCGTTGTATGTATTACTACGTAATTCTACTTCGCGAACCGTTTCATTCGCAGTCGTAATTAAACGAACGAGACTCGGCTTATCAATGAGTGCACGTAATAAAATGCGTGTGGAGTTAATCGTCGAGAATACAGCAATATGCTCTTGCGTTGCTTTTTCCTGTAAAAGAGGATCTTCTACACTTGCAATGACATGCTCAACGCCTAATTCTTTTGCGTGTTCTGCTAATAATAAGTTTTGCTCATCATCACTTGTTGCGACGACAACTCGATCTGCATCGAAGGCTTTTTGTTCTTCTAATAGTTCTATCGTAATTGTATTTAGTTTTACGATTGGGAAGTCATGAGATTTCGCTTCCTCGGCATTTACTTTATTTTGACGCATCATGTATAGTGTTACATCATAATCTTCGCGTTTTAAATCAAGTGATAATGGAAGAGTGATTCGACTTGCACCAATAATAGAAACTCTTGGTTTTGGTGTTGCCACTTTTGGAAACATCTTTTTAAATAATACAGGTGCAAAAATACATGTAATAACTGCGCTCAAGATAAGGGAAGCAGACAGACTCGGACTAATAATATTTAGCTTTTCACCAATTTGTGCTGCGGCAATAACTAAGGAAAGTGTAGATGTTAATAAAATCGCACTTCCTAATACGATATTATGTGGGTACCATTTTCGCAGTACGAGTGATGGTAATAATTTTGAAATAAAGAGTCCAACAATTAAAATTGGAATCATTAACATACTAGAAGGCTCTTTAAAAATAGACCATACTTCTAGATTAACACCAACCATTACAAAGAAAATTGGAATGAAGAAACCATATCCGATGGAATCGAGTTTTTCAACCATATCTTCATTTGGTGATAATAAGGATACGAGTACACCTGCTAAAAAGGCTCCTAAAATATTTTCTGCACCAACAGATTCAGATAATCCGACTAGTATTAAAATAAGCGCAAAAACAGCACGTGTGTCAATTTGTACACTACCAGCTTTTAGGCTTTCCAGGTATGGAATATTTTTAAAGCGTCTTGCAACAAAGTAAATTACAATACCTGCCCCAAATAGAACGAGAAGAAGCCACATACTCTGACCGCTTTCGGAGTTTAATCCAACGAAAACAGCGAGTAAAATCATTGTAACTAAGTCTGCAATAACGGCGACTAACAAAATAATTTGACCGATTGCTGTTTTTCCTAAGTTGTTTTCTTTTAGTGTTGGGACAACAACACCTAAAGAAATCGTTGAGATAATCAATGTCATGAACATCGCGTTATCTACAAATCCAAGCCATACAAATATAAGTGATAGGGCATAGGATAAGATGAAAATAAATAAGAAGATAATGCTTGCTGCTTGGAACGTATTGGGTTCATTCGTCTTATTCTTTTTCCCTTTTTGTTTAAATATAGAAAAATCAATTTCTAAACCGCTTAAGAACATTAAGAAGATAAATCCTAGTGTTGATAAAACTTGTAGCCACATATCTGGCTCGATAATATTAAATCCACTTTTTCCTACAAAAATTCCTGCAATAATTTCGGCAACAACGACAGGAAGTGCTTTTAGTTTAAAGCGTTGTAACAAAAGGGGAATGAAAAACGCGATTGCGACAACAATCATAAGTGATAGGACTGAGGAATGGTGTTCCACTGCGTTCTCTCCCTTCAAATAATATAGTACTCATTTTAGCCATATTATAGGAAGAAAAGCAATGCATGTGAACTCGATTCCATAAAGAAAGAGTTTTCTTAACATTTGTCATAATAAGTATAGGTTTCATGATTATGTTTTAATTTCCGTAATGTGGATGAAAAGGGGAAGGGAAATAAAAAAAGACTGCTGAGATTACCTCAGCAGTCTTTTTCATGTTCATTACATAGAGAAGAAAATCCAAACTGTACCAACAACCGTTACTGCAGCGATGAAAAAGTGGAATACGATTGTGATTGTTTGTATTACTCCTTCGCCTTCTGTCATGTGCATAAACATAACAAATTGCAATGCTGCTTGTGCCACTGCCATTACAAGAATGGCTGTTAAGATTGTTGAAAGTGGCAAGCTTGTATATAACGTTACATATACAGCGAGGAACGTTAATGCAAGCGATAAAATAAATCCGAAAACGTGTGACCATGGAAAACCGCTATGTGCGTTTGCTTGTGTATTGTTTTGTCCCATTATTACGCCACCATCCCATTCAAGTAAACTAGTGTGTAAATGAAGATCCAAACAACATCAAGGAAATGCCAGTATAAGCTGATAATAAATACTTTACGAGCTGTAACTGGTGTTAAACCTCGTTTTAAAATTTGGATAACAACACAAGTTGCCCAAATGATACCAGCTGTTACGTGGGCACCATGCGTTCCAAGAAGAACGAAGAATCCAGATAAGAATCCGCTTGTTTGGATTGTTGCGCCTTCTGCAACATAAGCCATAAACTCTTCAACTTCAAAGAAAAGGAAGCCTGCACCTAAAATTAATGTGAAGATGAACCATCCTAACATCGCTTTTTGGTTGTGCTTACGCATTTCATGAATTGCGATACCGCATGTAAAACTACTTGTTAAAAGTAGGAGCGTTTGAATTAAAAGGGTTTTAAGTTCAAACAGCTGAGCTGGTGTAGGGCCATCAGCCGTACGACCAGCAAGTACTAGATAAGAGGCGAAAAGTGTTGCGAACAGCACGATTTCAGCCCCAAGAAAAATCCAAAACCCTAAAATATTCAATCTGCTTTGTTCGGATTGATATTCTAGAGGTAAGCTTTTATCTAAAGCCGCCATTTCGTTTCACCTCTCATGCAACATGTTCTGTCTTTTTAATTTCATCTACGCTAACGTAATATCCGTCGTTGTAATCAAACGAACGCCAGATCATACAACCTAACATACCAATACCACCGACAATTGCTAACCAGAACCAGCTAAATACTAATGCAAAACCTGCAAGACCAATAAAACAAGACATAATGATTGGAACGCCTGTAGTACTTGGCATATGAATTGGTTTCAACTCTTCAGGTTTTGGTGTAATAGATTCGCCGTTCTTCTTCATTTCCCAGAATACATCGCTAGACTTAATTTCTGGTAATTTTGCGAAGTTGTAATGTTGTACTGGAGATTGTGTTGCCCACTCAAGTGTACGAGCATCCCAAGGATCTCCAGTTACATCGCGCTCACCATGACGAATGCTATAAACTACGTTGTAGCATAATAAGGCGAAGCCAATTGCCATCATTACTGCACCGACAGATGCGATTTGGTTTAACCAACCCCATCCAAGGTCTGCAGAGTAAGTGTACATACGACGAGTCATACCATCTAAACCTAAGAAGTACATTGGGAAGAAACAAATGTTAAATCCACTCATAAAGATCCAGAATGTCCATTTACCAAGGCGTTCATTTAGCATATGACCAGTCATCTTCGGATACCAGAATGTAAATCCAGCAAGCATCGCGAATACTGTACCAGCGATTAATACGTAGTGGAAGTGAGCGATTAGGAAGTAGCTGTTATGGTATTGATAGTCAGCTGCTGCCATCGCAAGCATAACACCCGTAACTCCACCAATTACGAAGTTTGGAATAAATGCCAATGACCAAAGCATTGGAACTGTAAAACGGATACGACCTTTATAAAGCGTAAACAACCAGTTAAAGATTTTAACACCGGTTGGGATCGAAATCGCCATTGTTGAAATCGAGAAGAATGAGTTAACAGCTGGTCCTGCACCCATTGTAAAGAAGTGATGCAGCCATACAAGACCACTTAGAGCTGCGATTGCAACCATTGAATAAACCATTGCGGTATATCCAAATAAGCGTTTACGTGAGAATGTACTTACGATTTCAGAGAAAATACCGAATGCCGGTAAAATAACGATATATACTTCAGGGTGACCCCATACCCAGAACAAGTTCGCCCAAAGCATTGGCATACCGCCGCTTGCCATTGTAAAGAAGTGAGCATCAAATAGACGGTCGAATGTCATTAATGCAAGAGCAACTGTTAATACTGGGAAAGCAAAGATAATGATTACACATGTAATTAAAATAGACCAAGTAAACATTGGCATTTGCATTAACTTCATGCCTGGTGCACGCATTTTTAAGATTGTTACCATGAAGTTAATCCCTGTCATCAGCGTCCCGAGACCTGAAATCTGCAATGCAATTGCATAGAAGTTATTTCCTACTCCAGGTGAGAATTCTGTACCAGCCATTGGGAAGTATGATGTCCACCCAGCATCTGGAGAACCACCGATAACGAAGGCGATGTTAAATAACATAGCACCTACGAAGAATAACCAAAAACTTAATGCATTTAAGAAAGGAAATGCAACGTCACGTGCTCCAATTTGAAGAGGAACAACAACGTTCATAAGTCCCATAACAAACGGCATTGCCATGAAGAGGATCATAACCGTACCGTGTGTTGTAAATATACCATTATAGTGTTCAGCGTTTAAATATGTTGTGTCAGGGAACGTTAACTGGGCACGAATCATTAATCCGTCCATACCGCCGCGGAACATCATTACAATTGCTGAAATGATATACATAACCCCAATTTTCTTATGGTCAACAGAAGTTAACCACTCATCCCAAAGCCATCTCCATTTTTTGTACTTTGTTAGCACAAAAAGGATCGCTAACGTCACAAGAACAATAGATACGTCCGCTCCATAGATAATCGGATCGCCTGTGACAAAAAATTCATCAAGCTTCACTATATTCACTCCAATCTGTCGGAATATTCGTTATTACTTTTTGTTTTTGTAGTAGTTGTAATCACAATATTCAAGTGATTTTGGATCTACGTATTTTAAATGTGTACTAGAGAATGTCATACGCCCTACTACACCAGGTTTAATGATTTCATTGTATTTTTCTTCTGTAAGTGGTTTAGCAGTTTCTTTAACTTCTTTTACCCACTTGTCATACTTTTCTTTTGTTTTTGCTTCAAGCTCAAACTCCATGTCAGTGAATCCTTCACCAGAGAAGTTTGCGCTACGGCCAATGTAAGAACCTGGCTTATCAGCCTGTAGATATAAGTCCATGATCATGCCATCCATTGTGTATTTCATACCACCAAGCTCTGGAATCCAGAAGGCATTCATTGGACCAACAGAAGTTAGCTTAAATTGAATTGGTACACCTGCTGGTACATTTAAATAGTTAACGGTTTCAATATTTTCCTCTGGATAACTGAATAACCATTTCCAGTTGGCAGATGTAACGTAAATTTCAACTGGTTTCATATCTTTTGTTTGCTCTGGCGGCTTTTCCGATGCAAATGTTGCTTTTACTGTTGGGATTGACAATGCAATCACGATGATAACAGGGAAAATAGTCCAGATAACCTCTAAAAGAGTATTACCGTGTATATCAGGTGGCTCATAGTCCATATTTTCCGGTTTTTCACGGTAACGAATCAAGATGACTGTAAACAAGATAAATACAATTGCAATAATCAACGACATGAGTATGAATGACCAAATGATCAAATCATACTGTGCTTTTGCAACAGGCCCCTGCGGATTTAATACTGCAAGTTTTTTATCACAGCCACCGAGGAACAAGAGTAGTGATAGTGGAAGAAGCGAAGCCAACTTCCAAAATTTTTTTTTCAGTTGCACGATTGAAAATCTCCTTTCTCCTTGGATTGAAACTATGCCAATAAAACAATATAAACCTATTAATTTATAGAAGGCAATAGTTTTTGTCATATTGTTAAAAAATAGACACAAATGCACACTTTTTACGGTGAATATCATTTGTAACTTGATAACATTGTAAACTATTTTTTTGATGAAAACATGATTGTAAAAATTTTAAGATAAATAAAGTTATACCAACATATCCAAGAAATAGAAAAAAACTATCTTATCATAGGATAAGATAGTTGAATATTTTATATATTTAGTTTATTTCTTGTGTAATATTTCGTTGCTGTTCAAATGTGACAACTTTTTTATATTTAATTTGATACAAGATGTAGCAAATGATCATAAATGGAATTCCGCAATAAAGTGCGATGCGTTGATCCGGTATAAAAGCTAAACTAACGAATGTAATGAAATTTAAAGAAAAAGCAACAATTGGAACGATTGGATAAAGCGGTGTACGATATTTTAAATCGTTTATATTTCCGCCATTCTTTATAAAATCTCTTCGAAAGAAGAATTGTGAAGCAGCAATTGACATCCAGACGACAACTGCTGCCATCGCGGCAATTGATGTTAGTACTAAAAAGACTGTATCTGCTGCAAATACGCTTGTTAAAAGCGAGAGACTTGCAAAGACTAAGCTGAAAATCAAAGCATTCAGAGGTATTCCCTTTTTTGTTAATTTCGCAAATGCAGGACTTGCCATACCTTGTTTTGACATAGCCCAAAGCATACGTGAATTCGCGTATAATCCTGAATTTGCTACTGATAGTACAGCAGTAATAATGACAAAGTTCATAATGTCAGCCGCATATGGAATACCAACTGTATCAAAAACAAGTACAAATGGACTTTCTACAAGATTAGCCTCCTGCCATGGAAGTAAACCAACAACAACAGCAATTGCTAGTACGAAAAAGAATAAAGTACGCCAAATTGTATTTTTAATTGCTTTTGGAATTGTTTTTTCAGGGTTTTCACTTTCACCTGAAGCAATTCCAATTAGTTCGGTTCCTTGGAAGGAATAATTTACAGTAATCATTGTAAGAAGAACGGCTAAGGCACCATTTGGAAATAATCCACCATTTTCGGTGAAGTTATGAAGCATTGGTGCGGGTTGCCCATTGAAATCTAAGAACCCAAACATAACAGCGCCTCCAAGTATAATGAAGACAACAATTGTTGAGACTTTTACACTGGAAAACCAAAACTCCGTCTCTGCAAATGCTTTTGTTGATAAAGCGTTTACAAGGAAAAGAATTACTGCAAATGTAACACACCAAATCCATGAAGATACGTCTGGAAACCAACGCTTCATTAAAATGCTAACAGTCGTTAGCTCTACCCCAACTGTAACAGCCCAATTTAACCAATACATCCAGCCAACGACAAATCCAAAACCAGGTGAAATAAATTTGCTTGCATAACTTTGGAATGAACCTGCTTCTGGCATGGCAACGGATAATTCGCCAAGACAGAGCATTGTTAAATACATGACGAAACCACCAACTAAAAATGCAAGGATTGCCCCACCAGGTCCGGCATTATGGACGATTTGTCCTGATCCCATGAATAATCCCGTACCGATGACACCTCCGAGCGCAATCATAAAAAGGTGTCTGCTTTTCATTGTACGTTTTAAACTAGTTTGTTCTGTAGTTGTTTGATCCATATTCCCTTCACCCCGTACTTTTCTCTTGTTTGTTTTACTCAATGAATATTGAGCTTGCTTCGTTTCGCTAATCATCAGTGGGGGATAAAAAACATACTGATTGTAGTTTTTCTTTATGTTCCTATACGAATGGATTACGTATATTTTCTGGGTGCTTGAGTAGTAATAAAAAACAACAACGAAATGATTAGTGTTCCTTGATTTTCGTTTTGTGATTGAAAGAAATACATTTTTCTTTAACCACATTAAACATTTTTAATTCTAGCAAAATATTCTGAAAATGTATATTTATTTTTCTTTTTATTACAAAGAATAGGAATTTTAAAACAATTTAATTGAATAATAATTCATATAATCTTTCTAGCAAACTAGGTAGAAGAAAGGTACAATAAAAAGGATAGTGTTTGATGAAAATAATGATGTAATGGAGTTTTGCATATGTTAAAGAAATTTAAATATATATGTATTATAGGGGTTATACTTGTTGGTGCTATTTTTGTAGGGAAAAATAAAATTCTTCAAAAAGTACAAGCGTTACGAGTGAATTTTTTGTTTGATATGAAAGAAACAGCTATGATTGAAAATGTTCCATTTATAAAACAACTTCCGGAATTACAGCGAGGTTGTGAGGTTACGAGTTTAGCGATGTTATTGCAGTATAAAAATGTGCAAGTGGATAAGATGCAACTCGCAAGTGAAATCAATCATGTTTCATTTAAAGAAAATAATCTTCGAGGAAATCCTCATGAAGGATTTGTTGGAAATATTTACACGAAATCTGAACCAGGTTAYGGTGTTTATCATGGGCCGATTTTTAAACTTGCAGAAAAATATGTACCTGAAAAAACGATTGATTTAACTGGAAGAGAGATTGAAGATATATATAAAGTCATTAGTTCAGGCTCACCAGTATGGGTAATTGCAAATACAACGTTTCAGCCGCTAGCTGAGGATAGTTTTGAAACCTGGAATACAAATAACGGTGATGTGAAAATTACATATTATGAGCATAGTGCAGTAGTTGTTGGATACGATCAAAACTTTGTATATATGAATGATCCGTTAGCTAACAATCCGAATAAAAAAGTATCACGTTCTGAATTTGAAAAAGCGTGGGAACAAATGGGAAAACAAGCAATTACTATTTTATAAAAATAAAAGCTATCTAATGTCAGGTAGCTTTTATTGTAAGTTAAATATTCATAATATTATTTATTTTGTTTTTACTTCGAGCTATAATAACGTTTAACTTAGTGAAGAAAGGAAGAGGATAGATGGGTGAAATTGAAGAAATTGTTCTTTCTAAAGAACGATTAATAAAATGGAGAAGGCATTTTCACAGATATCCAGAGTTATCTTTTCAAGAAGAAAAAACATCTCAGTATATATACGACATACTTCAAACAATTCCTCATCTAGAAATTTCAAGGCCGACAAAGTACAGCATTATGGCAAGATTAATTGGTGAACAACCTGGAAAAGTAATTGCAATTCGCGCTGATATGGATGCCCTTCCAATTCAAGAAGAAAATCAATTTGAATTTGTTTCTAACTATCCAGGAGTGATGCATGCTTGTGGGCATGATGGACATATTGCGATGCTTCTTGGTGCTGTATATGCGCTCGTAGAGCAAAGGGAAAAAATTAAAGGGGAAATTCGTTTTCTATTTCAACATGCTGAAGAAAATTTTCCAGGTGGTGCACAAGAAATGGTTGCAGCAGGAGTGATGGAAAATGTTGATTATATTATTGGAGCACATCTTTGGGCTTCTTTAGAAGTGGGTAAAGTTGGTGTAATTTATGGTCCAGCGATGGCAGCACCTGATGTATTTAAAATTACAATAGAAGGAAAAGGTGGGCATGCTGGTATTCCTCATGAGACAGTGGATAGCATTGCCATTGGTACGCAAGTAGTCACGCAGCTTCAACAAATCGTATCGCGTCTTACGAATCCGTTAGATTCCCTCGTTTTATCTGTAACGCAATTTCATGCGGGTACAACGCATAATGTAATTCCAGAACAGGCAACAATTGAAGGTACGGTAAGGACTTTAAAGCATGAATTACGAGAAAAAACTGCGCAGCGAATTGAAAAGCTTGTTAAACATATTACGGAATCTTATGGCGCGAATTATACATTTTCATATGAGTACGGCTATCGTCCGGTTGTAAATGATGAACAGGTTACGCAACTTGTTGAACATACGGCATTAGAGCTTTACGGAAGGGAACGAGTAGTAAGGTTACAGGCGACGATGGCTGGAGAGGATTTTTCAGCTTTTTTACAAAAAGCGCCGGGTACATTTTTCTTTATTGGTGCTGGGAATAAAGAGAAGGGGATTGTGTATCCGCATCATCATCCTCGTTTTACAATTGATGAAGATGCTTTGCCGATTGGGGTAGAAGTTTTTGTTTCATCTGTTTTGAATTTTATGAGAAAAGGAGATAGTAGATAAAGTGAAACTTTAATCAGTGGGGGTTTTCTCCATCCCCCACTGATTATTAGCCCTCACCAATCGGGCTTTTACGGACAGTTCATCTCCCACCTAACTTCTTTGCTTTCACTGAATTTTGAGGTGGGAGTGTTACTGTCCGTTAATGCGGGATAAATAATTCATATGTAAGAGCTATCTTATAAAAGAGATAGCTCTTTTTGTATATATTGGTTTCTATTGGCGAAATCTAACTACAACTTGTTGAAAAGAAAGTTAGGTGGGAAGTTTGTTCAAGTTAGATGCTAACTTATCTAAAATTACAAAGGAAATTCGAGAAAAGTTAGATTCACCTAATGATCTAACGGTTAGAGAATTTACACTTGCCGGTTGTTCTACACGTTGTGCGGTTGTGTTTTTATGTGGATTAACAGATAAAGATAATATTTATAAGTTTATTATCAGGCCACTTCAATATGAAGAATTACCGAAACAAGCTGCAATCATTCAAACTCTACTGGATCGTTTCCTTTCTATTGCAGAGGTGAATATTGCAAAAACGTTTCCGGATATTATTAATGCCCTTTTAGCTGGAGATACAATTTTACTAATTAATGACATTCCTTCTGCGGTAGTTATAAACAGTCGAGCGTGGGAAAAAAGAAGTTTAGAATCTCCAGTTACAGAGGCTCTAATTCGTGGGCCGAGAATTGGTTTTAATGAGGATATCAACGTAAATAAAATGTTAATTCGTCGTGGCTTACGTGATCCGCAGCTTAGGTTTCAATCTTATATCATGGGGAAGCGTTCGCAAAAAGAAGTAACCTTAGTATATATAGAAGATATTATTAATCCTTATATTGTAGAAGAGTTAGATCGGAGACTCCAATCGATAGTAACAGATATTATTTTTGAAACAGGAACAATTGAACAGCTACTTCAAGATAATAATTTATCGCCTTTCCCTCAGTTTTTGGATACAGAAAGACCTGATAATGTAGTCGCTTCGTTGGGGAAAGGAAAAGCTGCCATTTTGGTAGATGGCTCTCCATTTGCTCTGATTGCTCCAATGGTATTTGTTGATATATTTCAATCTGTAGAAGACCATTATGAACGTTGGATAATTGGAACGTTACTAAGGTTTTTACGAATGGGGGCTGGTATTATTGCAGTTTTATTGCCAGCTATGTATGTAGCTCTTGTCTCTTATCATCAAGGGCTGATTCCATCAAAATTGGCTTATTCTATTGCTGGAGCGAGAGAAGGGGTGCCATTTCCAGCTTATATTGAAACGTTTATGATGGCGCTCACGATGGAACTGATAAGAGAGGCCGGTATCAGGCTACCAAAACCGATGGGGCAAACAATCGGAATTGTTGGTGGGCTTGTAATTGGAGAAGCGGCAGTAAGTGCAGGGATTGTAAATCCTTTTTTAGTAATTATCATTGCTGTAACTGCCATTGCTACTTTTTCTCTTCCGGTATATAGCATCACAATTACATTTCGAATTTTATTATTTGTATTCGTTTTAGCTGCTACAGTATTCGGATTATACGGTATTATTTTGGCTTTAATTGCACTAGCAGTCCATACTACAAATTTAAAGAGTGTCGGAGTACCTTATACTACGCCTATTGCGCCAGCATTCTATAAAGATTGGAAAGAAGAAATTATTCGCTTACCAAAATCAATGCTTAAGGAACGACCAGAATATTTGCAAACGAAGGATGATACATTACGTCCAAAGGAGCGGAAGTAAATTGAGACCGTWTGAATACGGGGATGAAGAAATTGGAACGCGTGAACTCGCT
This sequence comes from Bacillus sp. 05T22, assembly GCF_056396765.1. Taxonomy (NCBI): domain Bacteria; kingdom Bacillati; phylum Bacillota; class Bacilli; order Caryophanales; family Bacillaceae; genus Bacillus; species Bacillus sp. 05T22. The sequence continues at coordinate 12,661 of NZ_JBFTMC010000056.1, read as the reverse complement.
TTTGCAGTATCTTCAACCATTATTGGTACCGGTGCGTTGTCAATGCCAAGGGTCATTGCTACACAAACTTTGTTTTCTGATGGTTGGATCATTTTATTAGCGGGTGGAATTATATGTGCATTTTTTGCTTGGTTTGTAACAAAAGTTGCGATTTTATTTCCAAAAAAAAATTTTGTTGAATATACAAGTGCTCATTTAACAAAACCAGTTACTTATGTATTTAGTGTTATTTTGATTTTGACATTTGTTGCGTTGACAGCGTATGAGATCAGAACGATTTCTATTATTTCACAAACTTATTTATTTAGTGATACGTCTATACAATGGCTTTCTTTTTTCTTTTTACTTGTTGTGATTTACGGAGTGAGTGGATCAAGAGCTGCATTATTAAGACTGAATGTAATATTTTTGCCGATTGTTCTACTAGCTATAGTGCTCTTGTCTTTATTAAATATAAATTTAATGGAGGTAAATAGCTTATTACCGGTATTTCAAACGAAAGTAAGTAAATATGCAGGAGGAATTAAAGATTCTATTTTCACTTTTATTGGATTTGAAGTTGCTCTTTTTTATTCAATGATGTTAAAGGGGGATATAAAAAAAGCTCCTTTGGCTGTAGCGAAAGGCGTAATGGTAACCGTTATGTCGTATATTTTAATTTATGTGACTTGTATTAGTGTTTTTACGTATATGACAACGAGGGGATTAACGTATCCTACAATTGAACTAGGAAAGGAAATTGAAATTGGAGGAGGATTTTTAGAACGATTCGACGCAATCTTCTTTACGACTTGGATTATTACGGTTTATAACACAACAGCTATGTATTATGACCTTGCTTCTCTATTGTTTTGTGCAATGTTTTCTAAAGTGAATAAACATATTTTTATTTTTATAAGTGCGCCTATTATTTTTTGGATCAATATGGTTCCAGGAGATGTGAGAAAGTTATCGAATTATGGTACATATTTAGCTTGGATAGATATGGGGTGTATCCTATTGGTGCCCTTACTAGTTCTAATTGTATATAAAATAAAAAGAAGGGCTGGTAGAAATGAAACGCCTTCTTAAATTCATATATCTGATTAGTTTGTTATGTTACCTCAGTGCTTGCTCCGAACAACAAGAAATTGAAGAAAGAGGCTTTGTTGTAGGGGCAGCGTACGATCTTGTAAAAGAAAAAAAGTCCAATCCGGTTATGAAGGGAACATACCAAATGGTTTTGCCCCGTACGCTAACACCACAAGGAGCACAAGGGAATGCGGGGAGTAAAAATTATATTAACATTAGTGCGGTAGCAGATGGAGTTTTTGAACAAATTCGTATCGTTGCTAAAAAAATTAGTCGTGCACTATTTTTCCCTCATATACAAGTGCTAATTTTTTCTAACGATTTGTTAGCAAAACCGTATGTGTTAGAAAATACATTGGATGTATATGTTCGTGACCATGAAATGAGACGGAACATTCGTATTTTTGTTTCTGAAAAAAAAGCAGAGGATATATTAAACCAAAGTGCAAAACCTGAGAATTTACCTGCAAAGTATATTGATATGTTAGTTGACCACGCTTCGAAAAATGCACAGATGATAGAAGCKGCTCGGATTGGTGATGTCCAGGGGAAAATTACAGCCAAAAGAAGTTTTGTATTGCCTGTTTTAGGATTGACAAAACAAGGGGTGCAAATGAATGGAGCAGCCTTATTTAGAGGGAAGGATAATAAGCTTGTCGGTAGGTTGAGTGGAGAAAACACACTAGGATTAAATTATATTATTGGAGAGAAGATGGCAGGTTTTTTTACGATTCGTAAAGGGAATCAATTTGTTACATATGAAATTCATAAAATGCGGCGTAAAATTACTACGTCCGTTACAAATGCTACTAAGCCAAAGTTTGTTATTGATTTATCGTTAGAAGGAACTTTGGCGGAACTGCATTTTAGTGATCATGACCAAATTATGGGAGAGAAGAAACTAAAGCAGTATATTGCAAAAGAGATAGAAAAACGTATTCAAAAAACGATAAAAATTGTACAAAAAGATTATAAGGTAGATGTATTAGGATTGGGAGAAGAATATAAACGTCATGATTATAAAAAGTGGAGCAAAATAAAAAAGAATTGGGATCAAGGTAAAAATTATTTTAGTAATTGTGACATCGTAGTTCGGGTGCATCCGACAATTGAGCATTCAGGTTCTTCATTACCAACTCGAGTGGAGTAGAGGTGTTTTATCTTGTTTACCAAATTGAGTATAATATGTACGATATTAATAGCAATTCTCCCATATACAGTATACTTTCTTCATAAGAAAATTATGGAGTATGGTGCACAGCCGTGGCAAAAGAATAAGCAAAAAAGGAAATCTGAATAAATCTCAGATTTCCTTTGATAATCAACGAAGCGTTAATGAGATTCCCTCTATTGATGCCTGGTCTCACTTTATCCCGCATTAACGGAAAGTAATCTACCCACCGCAAAATTCAAATGAAAGCGAGGAAGATAGGTGGTGAATAACTGTCCGTAAAAGAACGATTGGTGCGGGCTAACTATCAGTGGGGATGAAGAAAACTCCCGACTGATAGAAGTTTCACTTTATATAAGCCCTAACCAATGTACTAATTGCGCTGTGAAGAATGTAACAACAATGGCGATAACGGTAGGGATTGCAAACGATAGAAATGTCCATTTTGGACTTTTTGTTTCTTTATATATGTTAACTAATGTTGTTCCGCATGGGAAATGAAGAAGAGAGAACAACATTGTATTTAACGCAGTTAACCAAGTCCAGCCATGTTCTAAGAACAAGTTTTTAATTTGATTTAAATCATCTATTTCAGTTAAGGCACCCGTTGATAAATAAGACATTAATAAAATCGGAATGACAATTTCATTGGCTGGCAATCCAAGGATGAATGCAGCTAGAATAAATCCGTCAAGACCGAGTAATTTAGCGAATGGATCTAAGAAATTCACAAAATACATAAGTATGCTTGTGTCACCAACATAAATATTTGCTAAAACCCAAGTTAGCATAGCGGCAGGTGCAGCTACGATAACTGCGCGTTTTAAAACATATAATGACTTATCAAGTGTGGAACGTACAATGGTATTCCAAATTTTCGGCTTACGGTATGGTGGTAACTCTAACGTATAGTGAGTTGGGACGCCTTTTAAAGCGGTTTTTGATAATACCCAAGATACAGTTAATGTTACAATAACCCCAATTATAACCATTCCGATTACAACACCTGCCGTAACAAGTGTTTGCATACTGCCGGTATATCCAGCGGCCATGAATAATGATGCCATTAATATTAATGTAGGCCAACGTCCATTACATGGAACGAAGTTATTTGTTAAAATCGCTAACATACGCTCGCGTGGTGATTCGATAATACGTGTTGACATAATGGCAGCAGCGTTACAACCAAACCCCATTGCCATTGTTAATGATTGTTTTCCGTGAGCGCCAGAACGTTTGAATAAACGATCCATGTTAAAAGCAACACGTGGTAAGTATCCGTAATTTTCCAATAAAGCAAACATGGGGAAGAAAATAGCCATAGGTGGTAACATAACACTAATTACAGCTCCAGTACCACGGAATAAGCCGAGAATTAAGATGCCATGTACCCAAGTCGGTGCATTCATCGCTTGAAACCAAGCGGTTAAATGACCTTCTGCCCACCCGAAAAATTCAGCAATCATATCAGATGGCACGTTAGCTCCTGCAATTGTAAGATAAAAAATAATAGATAAAATTMCGAGCATAATTGGGAATCCAAATATAGGAGAAGTGAAAATTTTATCTAGCCTCTCTGAACGGTATAACTTATCAGTATTCGTGTATTGAACAGCTTCTTTACATATACTTGCGGAAGTTCGGTAAATATCACCTACAATATCATCTCGTATATCATCTTTTGTAAGTGTTTGTGCATGTTGAACAATATAATCTAATGGAAGGGTCTTACTGGCTGAGTGAGATTCCATTTATTACGACCTCCCTTATCAGCGGCTCTTTATGATGTTTTTGAAGTGTAGCTAGAAAGTTTTTATCTCCATCTAGTATTCGTAGTGCAACCCAGCGTGCAGGGTATGTATCACCGAACACTTTATAAATTTGAGGTTCTAATTCCTGAATCATATTTTCAATTTGTTCATTATAAGTAATTTGAACAGGTGTAGGAATTAATTTTCTGCTAGCCACTTTAGCGATTACATTTAGCAAATGTCCGATTCCAACGCGGTTTCGAGCTGAAATTTTGACTACAGGTACACCCAGTGATTTTGCTAATTTCTTTTCATCAATGATGATTCCTTTTTTTTCTGCTTCATCGATTAAGTTAATACACACTATAACGTCGTTAGTCATTTCAGTCACTTGTAATGCTAAATTTAAGTTTCTTTCCATTGCAGTTGCATCTACAACTACTACTGTTACCTCAGGTTTTTCAAAAATAATATAATCCCGTGCAACTTCCTCATCGGCAGAGTTTGAATATAGGGAGTATGTTCCAGGTAAATCAATTACGGTATATACACTTCCGTTATGTTCATATTCACCTTCTGCTTTTAATACAGTTTTGCCAGTCCAGTTTCCGGTATGTTGTTTTAATCCTGTTAACGTATTAAACAATGTGCTCTTTCCGGTATTTGGGTTTCCTGCTAGCGCAATGCGATGGTTTTTCATACTAAATCATCTCCTATTAATCTCCCGAAAATAAGGGAACTTTCTTCACTACGCAGTGCAATGGTCGTATTGCTCACTTGATAAGCGATTGGATCTCCGAGCGGGCTTCTTTGCAATACTTTAATAGTAGCTCCGGGAATAAAGCCTAAATCTAATAAACGACGTTTCATAGTTCCTTCTAATTGTATCTTCTCGATTTGTACAAACTGCCCTGTTTGGAATTTTGAAAGGGGTTTGATATTAGCCGATACCATAAAAGTTACCTCTCTTCTATATTTTTAGTTTTGGTTTAAAAAGTTTGCCGAGGGAAACTTTTTGCTACTAATATAGTAGAATACATTGGATGATGTTGTCAATTGGTACTTTAAAAATATTCAATTATTTTTAGAATTGTTCCAATTTATTTTGTTGTACAGAAAAATATTACTGAAATTATGTGGGATACATGTGGAGTAACATCTATAAAGTCCAAAAAATGAAGGGATTTGTAAATATATTTTTAACATTAGTAGTGAAAAACAGAATTTTATTTACGATAAATTTACATTATTAAAAGTAAATTTACAATACGAGCTATTTGGTGTGGATTCTTTTGGTTTTTTTAATAAAAAGAGGTGAGATATATAGGTTTTGCGGTATGCTGCCTCTCTTTACTTAAAATTAAAAATTGCTTAACACTAACATAATATTATTGTCCTACAATGAATTTGTATTCGAAAGAAGTAGATGAATGTGAAAAAGCGATAATCCAAATGGGGGTACAAGACATGGTTATGAAAAAAGGTATTAAATTTTCGTTAGCGGCATTAGTGGTTGCTGGTGCTTTAGTTGGATGCGGCAAATCAGAAAGCACAGATAGCAAAGAAACTGCTAAAGGTAGTAACGATGCAAAACAAGAATTGTCGGGTACAATTGCGGCAGCTGGTTCTACAGCTCTTCAACCGCTTGCTGAAGAAGCGGGTAAAAAATTCATGGAAAAGAATTCGAAAGTTTCTATTCAAGTTCAAGGTGGCGGTAGTGGAACAGGGATTAACCAAGTAGCTTCTGGGGCGGTTCAAATCGGTAACTCTGATGTTCCAGCTGCAGATAAAATAAAAGATCCAGCAAAAGCGAAGGAATTAGTAGATAACAAAGTGGCAGGTATTGCATTTGCACTTGTTGTAAATAAAGATGTGAAGGTTGATAACTTAACTGTGAAACAAGTACAAGATATCTTCTCTGGAAAAGTTACAAACTGGAAAGAGCTAGGCGGTAAAGATGAGAAAATTAATGTGGTAAACCGTCCAGCATCTTCTGGTACACGTGCTACATTTGAAAAAACAGTTATGAAAGATGCGAAGATTAACGATGGAACAGGTACAACACAAGATTCTAACGGTGCGGTAGAACAAGCAATTAACTCTACTCCTGGTTCTATTAGTTATCTTGCAATGTCTTATATGGTAGGCGATAAAAAAGGTGCATTACAAACTGTAAAAATTGATGGTGCAGAGCCAAAAGTTGAAAATATTTCTGCGGGCAAATATCCATTCTGGTCTTATGAGTACATGGTAACAAAAGGGGAAGCGAAAGAAGCTACAAAAGCTTATATCGATTATGTAAAAGGTAAAGACTTCGAAAAACAAGTTGAAGATATGGGTTATATTCCAATGTCTAAACTGAATAAGTAAACATTTAACAGGGCTGGCTGCGAGGCCAGCCTTGTTCATTTCAATCTATGAAGTGGGGTTGTGTCCTGTGATGAAGGGGAAAAAACAAATTAATTATGTAAAAAGTGAATATATCGGAAGAACGCTTGTTACGTTTTGCGGTATATTTATTGTTCTTGTTACATTAGCAATTATTGCATTTATTTGCGGGAAAGGAATTCAATCTTTTACGCAAAGTGGCATTTCATTTTCTGAGGTATTGACGTCAACAAAATGGAATCCGAATGCTGATCAGGGATCGTTTGGTGCTGTTATCTTTATTGTTGGTTCAATGCTTGTTTCATTAGGTGCGGTCGTTATTAGTGCGCCAATCGCGCTTGCTCTTGCGATATTTATGAACTTAATTTCACCAAAGTTTGGGAATAAAGTATTAAAGCCTGTTTTAGAATTATTAGTTGGAATTCCTTCAGTAGTATATGGTTTATTAGGGGTTACCATTTTAGTTCCGCTTTTACGTGATTCATTCGGTGGTGTTGGTTTTAGTTTAATTGCTGGTATTATTGTGCTCAGTATTATGATTTTACCTACTATTGCTAGTATTGCTTCCGATGCAATACGTTCGGTTCCATTTGATTACTTGGAGGCCTCTTATGGTTTAGGTTCGACGAAATGGCAAGCGATTAGCCGTGTTATTGTTCCAGCTGCAAAAAAAGGTATTTTAACAGGGATTGTTCTAGGGCTAGCTCGTGCTTTCGGCGAAGCGTTAGCGGTTCAAATGGTAATAGGGAATACTGTTAAATTGCCTGAAGGGATCTATAGTCCAACGGCAACATTGACAGGTATTCTAACAATGGATATGACGAATACGTTAAATGGAACCGCCTGGAATAATGCTTTATGGACATTGGCAATGATATTACTTGTTATTTCATTCCTATTTATTTTAGTAATTCGAGCAATTGGCCAAAGAGGTGAACGATAACGATGAATGCACGAAAAGTAAATAATATTTGGACGGGTATTTTATATGCAGTTGCAGCATTTGTAGTAGCTTTACTTGTTTTCTTAGTATACGAAATTCTGCAAAAGGGTTGGGGATTTTGGGATCCAAGTTTTTTATTCGGAGAACCAAGCAATACAAGAGCTGGAGGTGGAATTGGTCCGCAATTATTCAACTCTTTTTATATGCTTGTTATTACCTTAGTCATTTCAATTCCGCTTGGATTAGGAGCAGGGATTTATCTTGCGGAATATGCGAAACAAGGACGGTTTTTAGGGTTTGTTCGTTTATGTATTGAAACGATGGCATCATTGCCTTCTATCGTTGTTGGTTTATTTGGTTTATTAGTATTTGTTACAATGACAGGCTGGGGCTATACGGTAATGGGTGGTGCGCTCGCTTTAACGATTTTAAATTTACCGGGTCTAACGCGTGTTTGTGAAAGTGCAATTACAGAAGTTCCGTCTAATGTAAAAGAAGCGAGTCTTGGACTGGGTGCAACAAAGTGGCAAACGATTGTGCGAATTATTATTCCGACGTCATTGCCGCAAATTATTACGGGGATTATTTTAGCTGCGGGTCGTATATTTGGTGAGGCGGCGGCGTTAATTTATACAGCAGGATTAACATCACCGATTTTAAATTCTGCAGCTGATTTTTCAAGCCCTGCACATCCGTTGAATCCATTTCGACCAGCTGAAACATTAGCAGTTCATATTTGGAAATTGAACTCTGAAGGGATTATTCCAGATGCGAAGTTAATTGCAACAAAATCAGCGGCAGTATTAATTATTATGGTATTACTGTTTAATGTTATTGCTCGTTTTACGGCATCTGTACTTCATAAACGTTTTACGGGAGCGAAAAAATCTCGTAAAACAACAAAAGCAAAAGCAGCTTAAATGCTTGTACCCTTATATTGATAAAGGGCTCTCTGCTTAAATAGGCAGAGAGCTTTTTTTGTTTTGTAGGGGGAGAGTAGTAGAGAGAGTTCTTCGATTAAAAAGGATAGTTCCTATGGTAAAATGATGTGTATGTAAATATATGAATAAATTGTGGGATAGAAAATGAAATATAAGGGAGGTTTGCTTTTTTATGTTTTTTCTTCAAATGTCAGGTTTTCCAGGTTCGGGAAAATCAACGCTTTCTAGACATATAGCAAAAAGCACAGGTGCAATTGTGATTGATCATGATATTGTAAAAACGGCCTTACTAGAGTCGTTAGAAACTCGTCAAATTGAAACGACGGACGCTGGTGGAATTTCGTATGAAATCGAATGGGCCTTAATAGATTTTCATTTATCCCAGGGGCATAGTGTAATATTGGATAGCCCGTGTCTTTATACAGAAATGTTAGAAAAGGGAATGAAGTTGTCTAAAAAGTATAATGTGAAATACAAATACGTTGAATGCTATCTTAATAATATAGAAGAAATTAATAATAGGTTAAAGAAACGGAAGCGAATGATAAGTCAAATTGAGGAAGTGGAATCTGGAGAAGCGTTTAAAAAGTGGTTAGATGGTAGTAAACGACCGTCTGATTTTACATATCTTATTGTGGACTCTGGAAAACCTTTGGAAGATTATATAGATAAAGTAATGGTATACATGAATGAGTAATTGAAATGCTGTGATAGTATAATAATAGTAGAAAGAAAAACGTTATCTTCAAAACTGAAGATAACGTTTTTCTTGTTAAGTTCTTGGTGTATCTATAGACGAGCTTACTTTTCTACGTGAGCTTCGTTTTTTGCCGAATTTATCTAATAGCTCATACATAACCGGGACGACAACTAGTGTGAGTACAGTTGAAACTGCTAAACCACCGATGACGACAACCGCTAAACTTTTAGATACCATATTGCCTGCTTGTGATTGACTGAATAATAATGGTAACATCGCTACTATTGTTGTAATAGCTGTCATGATAATTGGTCGTAGCCTTGTAGAACCTGCTTCTAGTAAAGCTTCCCGCGTCGTCATGCCATGCTCTCTATTTTGTTGAACACGTTCTATTAGTACGATGGCATTTGTAACAACAATACCAATTAACATTAATGCGCCGATGAGTGCGTTTAAATCGACTGGTGTTCCTGAAATGATTAATCCTAAAATCCCCCCAACAGCAGCTAGTGGTAAAGAGAATAAAATCGCAAATGGGGCGCGTGCTTGCCCGAAAGTAATGACCATAATTAAATAAACAATCCCGATTGCGATACCCATGATTTTGAATAAATTTGTAAAGTCTTCTTGCATTGATTCGGTTGCACCAGCAATTTTAACTTTCGCGCCGTTTGGTAGGTCTAATTCTGAAATAGCTTTGTTCACTTCAGTGTTTACTTTACTTAAATCTTCATTTGTCGCTTGGGCAGTTATTTGAATGGTTTCTTTCCCGTCTTTATGGAAAATCTCTGTTTGTAATCGTTTTTCTGAAATGGTTGCAATATCTTTTAAAGGAATTGATCCTGCTATAGGTGACAAGATATTTGTGTTAAGAATATCTTCTTTGTTACTTATCTTTTCTTGTTTATGTTCGAGCATAATAGTTGTTTTCTCATCATCAATTGTCAGTTGCCCGATTGGTGATTTTTTCATAAGGAATGAAACTTGTTGGCCTGCTGTTTCCGGAGTTAATCCAACTTGTTCCGCTTTCTTTTGATCAATATCGATTTGCCATTCCTTTTTTGATTCTTCTAGATTTGTTTTTACTTTAGAAAGACTGTCTATACTTTTTAGTTTTGTTTCAACGAGATCAGCAGCTTTTTTTAAATTCGTCTCATTGTTTGCTGTCACGTTAAATTGCAAGCTGTTTCCACCGCCAAAACTAGAATAGCTTGCTTTTGTATAATCGAATTCGGCTGGTTTAAAGTCTGCGTGCTCTTTTTTTAGTTTCTTGATATATTGATCGATATCTGTTCCTTTTTTGAAGACTACAGCAATAGATGCAAGGTTATTTTTAGTTGTAAATCCAAACTGTGCATCTTCAGCACTGGAACCCATTCGTAAAATAACATCTTTTACATCGCCGTTAGAAAGTAATTTTTTTTCAAAATCAAAGGCTGTCTGCTTTCTGGATTCAAAATCATAATTTGCTGGGAATGTCATCTGAATTGAAAGCATCGTATCGTCTTCTGATTTTATATTTGCTTTTGGAAGTAATATATAAGCAGCAATTGATCCGGCAAATAATAAGATAGAAGAAAATAAAATAATAAACTTATGTGAAAGGGCCCACTTTAAAGTAGCTGTATACTTTCTTGAAGGTTTCGGTGTACGCTGCCTTGTTTTTCTCAGTAATAAAAATGCCATAAGTGGAACAACGGTTAAGGCCACCACTAGTGAAGAAAGTATAGAGTATACAACGGCTAATACCATAGGTAACATTAGCTTACCGATTGTACCTGATACAAGACCGATAGGTAAAAAGACAGCGACTGTTGTTAAAGTAGAAGAGGTAATCGCAACGGCTACCTCTTTTGTGGCGTCTAGAATGATGTCTTTTGAAAAATGTTCTTTTTGTAAGCGCCGGAAGATATTTTCAATGACAACAATACTATCGTCAACAAGTCGACCAACCGCTACCGCTAAGCCCCCGAGAGTTAAAATGTTTAATGTAACATTAGATTGATCAAGTAAAAATAGTGTTAGTAAAATGGATAATGGAATACTAACGACAGCGATCAGTGTTGTTCGAATACTACGTAAAAAGATTAAAATGATAAATGTTGCAGCGATTGCTCCTAAGATTACTTCTTTTCCCATACTTGTAACAGCGTTTTCGACTTGTTCGTGAGTAGAGGATATTAATTTAATTGTATAAGTATCTTTATATTCTTTGCTTATAGTTTTTATTTTTTTATCAATTTCTTTTCCGATTGCAACTGCATTTTTGCTAGGTTCTTTCATAATAACTAATCCAGTTCCCTCTTCGCCATTCACATGTGAAACGGTATCAAAATGTTGTTTTATTTTTACTTGAGCTATATCTTGTAATTTGATTTGAGGGGTAAGTGACATATTTTTTATTTCATCTACATTTTTGACATTTCCAATGACGCGTAGGCTGTGGTCTTCGTTATTGACAGTAACTTGACCAACTGGAGTGGAAGTTTCTTTTCCTTGTAAAGCGGCTAATACTTGCTGTGGTGTCACATTTTTATTTTTCATTTCATTTGGGTCTAATATGATAGATAGCTCAGATGTTGATTTACCGTAATACATGACGTTAGCAACGCCGTCGATATTTTCAAGTTGCGGGATGATTTCTTTTTCAATCTGTTTTTCATCTGCTTTTGTAAAACCATTCTGTTTTTGAACGGTAATCTGTGCGAGTGGAATCATAGAGGTATTAAGTTGACTGACGACGGGTTTTGTAATTTCTTTTGGGAAATTTACGTTGTTGGTAATTTTTTCGACCTCACGTGTAGCATCTTTCATATTAGCTTTAGATGTATACGCAATATCGATACGAGATAAGCCTTCATAAGTAGAAGAAGTTATTGTATCGACGTGTTCCAAATTTCGAAACTTTTTTTCAAGCGGCTCGGTTACTTCTTTTGTCAATGTTTCAGCATCTAGCCCTTGAGACATTGTAGTGACAGTTATTGCGGGATTATCAACGCTGGGTAGAAACTCCATCGGTAATTTGGAGCCGGAATAAATGCCGAGCACAGAAATGAGAAAAACCATGATGATGATAGCGGCTCGATTTTTTAATGAGAATTTTGTTAACCTATCCATAAAAATGATTCCTCCGTTTAAGTTGTTTTTTAGCCTACTTTGTTACTATATAACAAAATCTGGATATCTTTCATTAATTAAATGTAAAAAAATTCTAAAATTATTCTTAAGTAGCGAGTGAATAGGATTTTGTAAGGAAGGGCTAGAGAGTTGGTTGGGTATTTTAGCCTTTTAAAGTTCTGTTGAAGTCAGGAGGAAGAAGATCCATTTAATATGAAATAAAGAGGTGGAATTATTAAGCGGAAATTTTTTTATATTATTTTTAAAAAACACTTGTGATTTTAAAATGAGGGTGGTATATTAATAAACGTCGCTGATGCGAGAAACGCAGAAAGCGAAAAAAGAAATTAAAAAAACTTAGTTGACATCGAAAAATGAAGATGCTAACATAAGGAAGTCGCTAATCGGCGATGGATGAGTTCTTTGAAAACTGAACGAAACAAACAACGTGAAACGTCAATTTTTATTTTAGATGCTAGACAAACTAACTTTATTGGAGAGTTTGATCCTGGCTCAGGATGAACGCTGGCGGCGTGCCTAATACATGCAAGTCGAGCGGATTTCATGAGCGGATTTCAT
>NZ_JBFTMC010000055.1:0-26558 GCF_056396765.1 Bacillus sp. 05T22 | reverse complement strand
TCATACAAGTCTTGGTATAAAGGGTATATGGATTGGATATCCAGCAGCATTTATTGTGAGTTTACTTTTACAATATGGGTATTATAAACTTTCATGGCAGAAGAAACGGATTACGCGACTTGTTAGTTAGATTGAAAGTAAATAAAAATGTCCCTAAGCTTGAAAGCTTAGGGACATTTTTATTTTGTATGAGTACAAAGAACTCATAAATAACTTTTCAAAGTTACATCAAAATGGTGTCTTATGAGTTTTCCATCATTCATATAGAATTCCCAAGCTTTCTCTGGATCTCCGATAATCTCAAAGGAATTTTCTGTTATATATAAAGCACAATTATCCTCTAAAGCAATYCCATCTATATCACATGCATGATTTTGTAAGAATAAATGGAAAGCAGTTGCTCTATCTGGCTGATTGTAATGGGGACAGAAGTGTTTGTTTACCATATTCCAGCCATCGCTTTCTATATAGCCATCTCCTTTATAATTAGAACGGAAGCCGGTTGTAAACCAGCACATAGCACCAGAGCTATATCCTGCAATGAATGTTCCATTGTGTAGGGCTGCTATTAACTTTTCATCTATTTTGTTTTCCCTCCACTTTTCAAGCATATTGATATAATTTCCTCCGCCTAGATAGATGAAATCAGCAAAATGAATCATTTCACTTATTGTATCTTCGCTATAGCTTTCCTTTATGCAACATAGAATGTGAACATCACACCCTAACTGCTTTTCAAATGTTTCTCTAAATTCTTTTATATAACCTTCATCATCATTGCTTGCTGTTGGGATAAACAATACTCTTGGAGATTGTTTCCCAGTTAGTTCTATAAGTCGTTGATTTATATGGAAATGATCTGTCTGTTCGAGATAACCTCCGCCAATTACAGCTAACTTCATAATGAAGCACCACCTAATAGATTTTTATTATTGATAAAATTTCGCTACAGGAGAGTGTCTTTCCTTCTGCAACAAAAGATGAAAAGTAAAAAGCATGAATGAATAAAGGGAAGGTGTGTGATATACCGAAGTTAAATAAAAAGTGAACTCGATAATAGGAGGGGAAATAGTGAAAAAATTAATTGTAATTATACTAGCTGGAGCACTTATTTGGGCTGGAGTTAACTTTTATAATTCCAAGCAAGAAGAAAAAGAACGGAAAGCAAAACAAGCAGCACTGCAAGAGAAAGAAGTATTACCTCAAGTAGGATTTAAGGCGCCGAAAATCACACTAAAAGGATTAGATGGAAAGCTTTATTCATTAAATGATGCAAAAGGAAAACCGTATGTTATCAACTTCTGGGCGTCATGGTGTGGACCATGTGAAATGGAAGCGCCAGATTTAGTTCGTCTTTATGATAAGTATAAAGAAGACGTTGAAATTTTTGCGGTAAATGCAACAATTGGGGATCCAGTACAAGAAGCAAAGGCGTTTGCAGATCGTTTCGGATTTAAGTTCCCAGTTTTATTAGATATGGATGGGGTGGCTGGACTTGATTATAAAATTGTTTCACTGCCAACAACGTTTTTTGTTGATAAAGATGGGATTATTGTAGATCAAGCGCGTGGAGTATTACCTCCGGATCAGTTGGAAAAGAAATTTAAAGAATTAATTGAGAAGTAAGAGGGAGATAAAGGTTACAAAGCTTCTCATAGGGATAGGAAATGGAAGTGGGGGATTTCCAATGATATCAATTTTCACTATTTCATGTGCTACTATACTTATAGAGATTAGCATGATTCATATGTATTGGGAGATTATTATGTGAAGATTCCCTCTTTTTCGTTTTCTCTCCCTTTACAACTATCATTTAGAGGAGTATATTAACAATCAGAATAGCTCAATGTAGATTTTACAGCCAAATAAGAAATCGCTTAATCCACTTCAGGAGCGGGGGAACCAAATTTGTGCATTGTCACTAGGGGTGAATCCTTTTATAGGTAGGGCTACTCTCAAGGCCCGAATCCGACAGCTAACCTCGTCAGCGTTTTGAGAGGGGGGCTTGTGTGTGTAAAAAACACTAGGTGCAACCTGGTGTTTTCTTTTTATTCTCTTAATGGTAAAATATAACATTTTTTGAGTGTAATGGAAACAGAGAGGGGAAAGAGGATGAACTGGCTTACAAGTCTAATTACAATTGGCCTATTCGTAATTGTTGCAAAACCAATGGGAGACTATATATACAATGCTTTTCAGCGTAAGGAACCATTTCAAAAGGTATTTGGCCCACTGGAAAACATCTTATTTAAAGTTGCTGGGATTAAAGGACATAGTCAGACTTGGAAACAATATATGTTTTGCTTAATGAGTACAAATTTTTTCTGTATCTTGTTTGTATATTCGATATTTCGATTACAAGGGATTCTTCCATTAAACCCGAATCACTTTTTAGGATTAGAACCAACATTAGCATTTCATACAGCAATTACATTTATGACGAATGCGAATTTACAACACTATGGGGGAGAAAGTAGTTTATCATATTTCTCTCAAATGGTAGGTGTGACATTTATGATGTTTGCGGCACCTGCAACTTCATTGTCAATTGGTATTACGTTTATTCGTGTACTAGCGGGGAAAAGAGTAGGAAACTTCTTTGTTGATTTTGTACAAGCAATTACAAGAGTATTACTGCCAATTTCATTTGTGGCATCATTGATATTTGTGGTTTTAGGGACACCGCAAACACTGGACCCAACAATTGTTGTGAAAACGTTGGAAGGAACGACACAAGAAATTTCTCGTGGACCGGTAGCGTCTTTGCTTTCTATTAAAGAACTTGGCGCCAATGGAGGAGGTTTTTTTGGAACAGTTTCTGCGCATCCTTTTGAAAATCCCAATATGATAAGTAACGTGCTACAAATGATGTTACAAATGTTAATTCCGATGGCTTTTCCATTTGTATACGGAAGAATGGTTGGCAATCGGAAACAAGGTAGAATGTTTTTTATATCAATGTTCATTCTTTTGATTATCGGATTTTGTACGCTTGCTATATCCGAATTGAAGGGGAATCCATTGTTAAATCAATTAGGGATAGAAAGTTCACAAGGAAATATGGAAGGGAAAGAAACTCGTCTTGGCGTCATCTCTTCTGCTTTATATGCAACTGTTACAAGTGCCTCTGGAACAGGTGGTGTTAATACAACACACGACACATTAACACCGATTGGTGGAATGGTTCCACTTATAAACATGCTTTTAGGTACCGTGTTTGGAGGGATCGGACTTGGGTTTATGAGTGTCGTCATGTATGCAATGATTGCTGTATTTCTAGCCGGATTAATGGTGGGACGTACACCGGAGTTTCTTAACAAAAAAATAGAAGGAAAAGAAATGAAGTTAATAGCAGTCACGATTGTGTCTCAGCCATTACTTATTCTTGGAGCTGCAGCAATTGCATTTTCTACGAATCTAGGAACAGATGCAATTTCTAATCCAGGTTTTCATGGTTTAACGCAAATTATATATGAATACACGTCATCTGCTGTTAACAACGGATCTGGATTTGAAGGATTAAGGGATAACACGCCTTTTTGGAATCTTTCAACGGGAATTGTTATGTATATTGGTAGATATTTAGGTGTGATTACAATGCTTGCCATCGCAGTTGGACTCAAAAGGAAAAAGGTTGTACCTGAGACTAGAGGAACCTTTCAAACAGATAATCGGTTATTTGGAGGAATTCTACTTGGGACTATCTTTTTAATAGGTGCCTTAACATTTCTACCGGTACTTGTACTAGGACCGGTTGCTGAATTTCTTGCAATATCATAGTGAAACTTTAATTTGTTTGCCTATAATGGATTCTCTTTAATAAAGTGTTAAATTTAATTTAAATAAAGTAAATAAAAATTAACGTAAAGATAATTATATGTTAAACTGTATTAAAATTAATTTAATGTAATTTTATTGTGCGAATTGCTATAAGAAAATTAGGAGGATTAGATAAATGAAGGAGATTGAAAGCAAAGATATACAAAAATGGAAAGACCAATATCCTTTACTAAGCAGGCTCATTTCGATGGAAGAAGTATTTTGGATTAATCCCAATATCGAAAAATTTCAAACGGGAATTAAAAAATCCCCCCTCACTCAAGAAGATGTAAGGGATGCAGAGGAAAGGCTGAAACGTTTTGCTCCATATATTGCTAAGGTTTTTCCAGAAACAAAAGGAATGAACGGTATCATAGAATCACCTTTAGTGAGAGTTCCTTTCATGAAACAATCCTTAGAACAGGATTATCAACAACCTATATTAGGTGAATTATTGTTAAAGTGTGATAGTCATCTTCCTATATCAGGATCTATTAAAGCAAGAGGGGGAATTTATGAAATTCTCAAACATGCAGAGGAATTAGCTTTTCAACATCAAATGTTAACGATACAAGATGATTATTCGATTTTAGATAGTGATAAGTTTCGAAGTTTCTTCTCGCAATATTCAATTGCAGTAGGCTCGACTGGAAATTTAGGTCTTAGTATAGGTATTATGAGTGCTAAGTTAGGTTTTAATGTGACTGTTCATATGTCAGCCGATGCAAAAGAGTGGAAAAAAGATTTGTTAAGAAGTAAAAATGTGACAGTGATTGAATATGAAGCTGATTATAGTAAAGCGGTAGAAGAAGGGCGACTGCAAGCAAATGCAGACCCTAGTTGCTATTTTGTTGATGATGAAAACTCCCATGATTTGTTTTTAGGATATGCGGTAGCTRCATCTCGATTGCAAAAACAATTAGAAGAGTTAGAGATAACAGTAAATGATGAACATCCTTTATTTGTTTACCTTCCGTGCGGAGTAGGTGGTGGACCTGGAGGAGTAGCATTTGGCTTAAAGTTATTGTATAAAGACAATGCCCATTGTTTCTTTGCAGAACCTACCCACTCTCCATGTATGCTACTTGGTTTAATGACTGGACTTCATGATAAAATTTCTGTACAAGATATTGGCATTGATAATGTCACAGACGCGGACGGACTTGCTGTAGGAAGACCATCTGGATTTGTGGGTAAAACTATGGAACCTTTTTTAAGTGGTAGTTATACAGTTAGCGATGAACAGTTGTATAAGTTACTTAAGAAATTAGTCGATACAGAGGGGCTCCATTTAGAACCTTCTGCACTAGCAGGGATGATAGGACCAATGAAATTATGTAAAGAGGGAACCGATTATTTATTGAAGCATAATTTAACAGAAAAAGTGAGGAAGGGTACACATATTATTTGGGGGACTGGCGGAAGTATGGTTCCTGAAGAAGTGAGGAATCAATATTATCAAAAAGGCTTGAATTTAGCGCCAGAGAACTAGAAGTAATTTAACACGAGGGTAGTTTAACCCCCGTGTTTTTTTATTAGAATTTTTTTGTTATTTTTAACGTGGTTCATTATAGTATAGATATAGGCTTTTTTTGAAAGTAAGGACTTGACGATATAAGCTTAATAAATTCGTTATGCAATAGAAAGCTTCATTTTACATAAATAAGAGGATGTGTATATACAATGTCACTACAGTCAAAATATTTAGCGGGTATTTCACTTGGGGTAATGGGAGTAGGGTTTGCGGCGACTATTCCATTTCAGGGATCGATGATAGGAACAATTGTACAAGGTGGATTTGAAGCAGGATTAGTAGGGGGGCTTGCTGATTGGTTTGCAGTCACGGCACTATTCCGTCATCCAATGGGAATTCCAATTCCGCATACAGCCCTACTTCCAAAAAATCGTAAACGGATTACGAAAGGTCTCGTTTCCACACTGGAGAATGATTGGCTGACAAAAGAAAGCATAACAAATAAAGTGAAGGAAATGAAGTTAGCACAAATGGTGTTACAGATTGCAGAAAGAGAGCTGCAATCTGATGCTGTGAAAAAAGGGGTTGTTACAATTGCTGAAAAAGCGATTCTTCAAATTGATACCGAAAAGTTAGCTATTGTAATTGAAAAAGAATTAAAAACATATTTACATACGATTAATACAGGAAATATACTGCAAGTCCTTATTGATCAATTGGTTGTACAAGAATATGATGAAAAAACACTTGATTACATGTTAGTTAAAGCGAAAGAGTGGACGGCTCAAGATGAAGCTCGTTATCAACTTGGAAGTTTAGGCATGAAAGCGATGGAAAATATAAAAGTGGATGGATTCTTGCAGTTTACTCTAAAATCTTTCATGAATATTGTAGATGAAGAAAAAATAGGAAGCATATTGCAGAAGTTTGTGATTAGTAATATTAGTAGTTTACAAAATCCTGATAATACCACAAGACAACTTATATTAATGAAAGTTCGTCAAGAACTTATTAATGTRAAGGAAAATGAAKCGGTATTACAGGAATTAGAGAATTGGAAAGAAAGTTGGATCGCAAATTGGAATGCGGCTGACAAGATAAAAGAATTGTTAGGACAAGCGCAGGTAAGAGCAGGCGCTTTTATTAAAAAAGAAGAGTTTGCAGATCAATATCTTCTTCCATTTTTAACGAAGCAAATGAACAAAGTGAAAGAAGATCCAGTAACAGTTCAAAAAATAGAAGGCTGGTTGCAAAAGCAAATTGTAAATCTTGTTGAGAACAATCATTCCAAGATTGGAAAGCTTGTACAAGAAAACCTTGATAAGTTAGACGATCAAACATTGATTGAAATGATTGAAAATAACGTCGGCAAAGATTTGCAATGGATTCGTGTTAATGGTGCTGTTTGCGGGTTTATGATTGGGGTAGTTTTGGAAGGGATTAAAGCACTTATATAGAAAAAAACCTTCCTCATGATATGAAATTCATGTGGAAGGTTTTTTAGTATCCGAAGAAGTTTCCTTCCTCAATTATATGCTAGCGCTTCATTCTTCAAGAAGGCTTATGTTTATATTATAAGCTTTTTGAATGTTTAGCTGATGTGTCCCGTTTCCGAGCTTTAGTGTGTTTTTATACCATTGTTCTTGCTGATTTGAATCTGGATTTTCTTCTGAAGAATTATTCACCTTTTTCGTTAACTCTTCTACATGTTCCCAAGGTGTATTCCCATGAGAATCTTTTTGATTTGTTACTGCTGATAGTGTTATGTCGCTATCTTTTACAAGATGAACAGACACGTTTGATCTTTCTTGTACAGACCAATTGCTTTGTAATTGGCCTGGGTAAAGAGAGAGTTCTCTTTCAGAACCGCGAATTTCCACATTTTTATTTTGAGGGAGAACGAGTGTTGCTGTCATTCTTGACTGCGAAGCAAAGAATTTATGGTGAACAGGTAAAGGTTTTAATGTTACATACATTGTTTCACCAACTGTGTGAATGGCAATGAAATCGTCCTGCTTTAGTTTGCTTTTTTCATTTGCTTTCATAGTCATTTCATATGTTCCTAATAAATGTACTTTATTAATGTTACTACCTTCTATTGTAAGAGGAGTATTACTCGTATCAACTACAATCTTTTTAATAGAATCAGGGATGTCATGTTGCACTTCTGGGATGTTATTTGTTTGTTCAGTTGTTCCAATGGAATAACGAATCTCCTCTAGCAATCCAGTGGATAATAAGAAATAGAATGCAATTCCAACTGTTCCTAATACACCAATAAAGAAAATACTAAATATATCATATTTAATAATAGGCTGATCTTTTTTAGAGAATGTAATATATAGTAAAATTTCAATACCGAGCACAATGAAAAGAATAGGCCACCAGGCTGTAAAGTTATCAAATACTTGTATACCTTTTATAGTTGAAAATRATAAGAAACAACCTAATGCGATAATTGAAATCCCCATAGATATCGTTCCTACACGCCATGTTCTCATTCTTTAGCACCGCCTTTTTCTTCTTTATTTCCTAGTAATAATTTAAAGCCACCACCAATTAAAAGGAGGGCAACGATAGATGTTTGGAAATAGCGATAATATAATTCGCTAATATGAATCTTAAATATAGTAGCGAAATAATCGTCAAAAATAGGAAGGAGTGTTTGATCTAGTAAATAATAGCATCCTAACCCGATGAGTCCGATGCCAAGCCATTTTTGATGATTAATAAAATAATCGATAATAGGTGTGTCTTGTAAGTCTTCTTTTCCGTATTTGGATGTTTGCTGTAATGTATCGAAAAAGCTATAAAACCAAATGATAGGTACTAAAAATAAGAAGGCGGAAAGTCTTAATAAATCAAGCATATAAATGGCAAGTAGAAAGGCTGCCATTAGCTGAAGACCACGGCGCTGTAAGCCTAAATACATATGACCCGCTCCAGGGAACATCGCTAAAATAGAAGCGAATGTTTTACTTTTCCTTCCTTGTTCTCGGTGCTCCTCAAAATCTTCGAAAATAGTACGATCGACTAATATTTCCCCACATTCTTTTTTCTGCAGCTGCTGGACGACATCGAAGAAATTATAAATCCATAGAACAGGTAACGTAGCGAGAAAGATAAGAAAACTTTCACGAGATGTTAATAGTGTAACGAATATAATCATGCTACCTAGTCCTGTAAAAGCGACTAAAAATGTAAGTCCACGCTGCATAAGTCCTAATTGGAAATGCCCAAGTCCAGGGATGATGGATAAGAGAATGATATAAAATCGTTCACTTTCACGTGCTGCTTCTTGCGTTAGGTCTTTCTCTTTTTTCCATGACTGATTCACTATAGAAATAATTAAGTCTAGTATATTTATTCCCCATACAAGTGCTAATAAAAATAGGATAAGGAAAACAATCCTGTGATTTCCGAAGTTAATAGTAAAGCCTACCGCAGCGAGAAATAATAATAATGAACTACCACCATATATAATAAAACGACCAATTCGCTTTAAATATAAATGTCCAAGCCCAGGAATTAACCCTAGAACTAGCGCTAAAAATGGGTTTTTATTCATGTTTTGAACCTCCGTTCGTTTTTGAAGTGTGTATAGCTTTGTTTAAAATTTGTTTTGAAATCGAAATCCCACTTTGTTTGGAAGATTGTTCAAAACTAGAAGTTACTGTGAAAATATAATGGAATAAACCGCTTGCCATAAAAATTAAAGTAGCTGCAGTTGCAATTATGTAGTGAATGAGCGTACTTTTCATTTGTCTTGGTTGCTTATTACTCATTTTTTCTTCAAACTTAAGTTTTTCGAAGTTGATTTGCTTCATAACCTCATTTGTAAATGAATCATCATTTATCATTGGAAGGTTTTCATTTTGTTCATCAATGATTTCCATATAAAGTGCTAAACAATGATCACATTCATAAAGATGTTGTTCCATGGATTCACGTTCGTTATGTGATAGAAGATCTAAAGTGTAATTGCACCAAGCTTCTTTTGAAAAATGCGTCATAAAAAATCTTCCTCCTTCCAATGTTTTTTGATCCATTTTCTTGCTCTATAAAGCTTCATTTCGACTGTTTTGACTTCAGCGTTTTGTTGAGTAGCAATTTCTTGATAACTTTTTTCTTCTAAGTAATGTGCGAGAACGACATCACGATAATTCTCTGGAAGTTCTCTTAGTTTTTGAGTAATCAGCAATTTTTGCTCTTTCGTCAGTAACAATGCCTCAATATTATGAGAGGATTTTATATCTTCCTGAGTTTCTTTTGATAAGGAGAGCTCTACTTTTTCCCTTGCTTTCTTTCTCTTATAATCAATGGCATGATTTGTAGCAATCCGCGTTATCCACGTTTTTAATCCGCGGAATTGATAGTTAGGGAGAGAAGCGTGAATCTTTACGAATACTTCTTGTGTGACATCTTGGGCATCCTCCTCATGTCTTAAAATAGCAAAAATAACTTGGAAAATATAATGACGGTATGTTTCTACAAGGATGCGAAAAGCATGTTCATTTCCTTGCTGTGCTTTTTCAATTAATTGTCTTTCTTCAATTGTTCTCTCCCTCCTTTTTGACGCATTCTATTATATAGACGTAAGAAATGATAAGTAACCCTACACATATATCATAAAAAGAATAATATATTTTAGGGGAAGAGACTACTTCAAAAAAGTGTGAACAAATGGTTTAGGGAAGTATATAATGAGCAATAGGGAAATGTTACATGGGAGAAAGGATGTGAATGTTAGTAGAGGAACTCCTATACTAACAAACATGAAAATAAAAGTATTGATAGCCGATGATAATTCTTTTATTAGAGAAGGTATGAAGATTATTTTAAGTACATACGAAGAATTCGAAGTGCTAGAAACAGTAAATGATGGGCAAGAGGCTCTAGATTATTGCAAAAAACATGATGTGGATATTGCGCTTTTAGATGTTCGTATGCCAAATATGAATGGTGTGGAAGCCACAAAATTAATTTGTGAGGAGACAAAAACAAAGCCGCTTATTTTAACGACATTTGATGATGATGAGTATATTTTGGAGGCAGTAAAGAACGGAGCGAAAGGCTATTTGCTAAAAAATAACGATCCGGAGCGCATTCGTGATGCGATAAAGGGGGTATATAACGGGCAAACTGTTATGCAAGACGTAGTACTTGATAAAATTAAGTGTAACTTACTGGAAAATAAAGAAGAGGAATCAAAAATAGATAAGAATCTTTTCACAGAAAGGGAACTTAGCATTATCGCATTAATTGCAAAAGGTTTCTCTAATAAAGAAATTTCAAAACAGCTTTTTATATCGGAAGGAACAATTGCGAATTATATTACGTCTATTTTAGGGAAAACGGGTCTTGAACATCGTACGCAAATTGCGATTTATTATTTAACAGGGAAAGTAGACTAATTTTATGGAGTTTTGGTTAATTGTAAGTAAATTAATTGTCTTCTTATATATAGTGTTCAGTTATATTCACTCAAATGTTACGAACTTACCGTGGGTTATATTTACTTTGCTTTCGTACCTTTGTATAAACGTGACAATTTCTATTTTAAAAAAAGATGCGTATAAAAAAATATTAATTGGACTATCAATCGGTATTATCGCTTTGTTTACATGGAGGATTCATCCGTTTTTTATTTTGTTTTTACCTTTGAACTTATACGAAATTGTATCTTATTACATAGAAAAGAAATGGCAGATCTTTTTCATTATGATTCTCCCTATCGTTTTTGCGGATGAAAGTGTTCAAATGACATATGGACTCATTACTGCATTTTGTTTTCTTGTTTTAATGATGGCAGACCGTTACATAGTACGATTACTAAAGCTTGAAAAGCAAAATGATAAGATGCGAAAAGATATGCAGCGGCTCACAAAAAGTTTAAATGAAAATAAAGAATACATAAGGCAATCAGAATACACATTTAAGTTAGAAGAACGAAATCGATTATCACAAGAAATTCATGATAAAATTGGTCACTCCATGACAGGCGCACTTATTCAAATGGAAGCAGCAAAGAGATTGATGGAAATAGATAAAGTGAAAGCTACGGAGTTACTACAAAATGCGATTCATATTTCTAAAGATGGGATTGAAAATATTAGAATTACCCTTAAAAATATGAAACCACCAACTGAACAAATTGGAATTCATCGTATGAAATTATTCATAGATGAATTTGCGAGCAAGCATGATATAAAAATTCCGTTTGTGTATAAAGGGAATTTGGATACAATTTCCCCTATCCAATGGAAAATCATTGGTGAAAATATTATGGAGGCGTTAACGAATGCGATGAAATATGCTGATGCGACAGTTATTTCAATAGATATTCATGTACTTAACAAGATGGTCAAGGTACAGGTGAAAGATAACGGAAAGGGTGTAGTCTTTGTTAAAAAAGGACTCGGTATTATTGGGATGGAGGAGAGAACAGCGTCTGTTAATGGGAAAATAATTGTAGATGGAACGAATGGCTTTTCGGTAACAATGTTGTTGCCGATTCAGTAAGACATGATTGAGATGAAGGATCTCATATGAAAAAAGTGAATATTCTCATGTGAAAAGAATGAACTTCTGCACTGAGCAGGTTCATTCTTTTTGTTTATAATAACAGCAGAGAAACCGAAATAGGGGTGAAATGATGAACGCATTAGAAATAAAAAATTTAACAAAAAAATTTGGTGATTTCATCGCAGTAGATAATATGTCTTTAGCTATTAAAGAAGGAGAGATATTTGGATTTCTAGGATCAAACGGTGCTGGTAAAAGTACAACAATTAATATGATTGCTGGATTGTTAAGAAGTAATGAAGGTGAGATTAGCATACTAGGAAAAAATATAAAGAAACATAATCGATTTGCAAAAATGAATATCGGAATTGTACCGCAAGATATAGCAATTTATGAGGAGTTAACCACCTATGAAAATGTGAAATTCTTTGCGGGTCTGTATGGATTACGAGGTGCAGAATTAAAAGCGAGAGTAGAAGAAGCACTGCAGTTTGTAGGGCTAAGTGATAAACATAAAAGTTATCCAAAGAACTTTTCCGGTGGGATGAAACGAAGACTTAACATTGCTTGTGCCATTGCGCATCATCCGAAGTTAATTATTATGGATGAGCCGACAGTTGGAATTGATCCGCAGTCAAGAAACTATATTCTTCAGTCTGTACGGAAATTAAATGAAATGGGTAGCACCATTATTTATACGAGTCACTACATGGAGGAAGTAGAAGAGATTTGTACGAAAATCGCAATTGTTGATCACGGAAAAATTATTGCAGAAGGTACGAAAGAACAATTGAAAGCTATTATTACAGATACAAAAGATATTTGGATTGAAGTAAAGTCAGTTGAAAATATAGATGTGAACAAATTAAAAGAAATTAGTGGTGTTAAGGCTGTTCAAATAGAAGAAAACGTAATTAAAGTGAATTCTGATACAGGGGTCAACAACTTAAACAAAATCGTTCAGCATTTTATCAATAATGATATAGAAATACGTTCACTTGAAGAGCAAGCACCTAACTTAGAAACAGTATTCTTGACATTGACAGGAAGAAATCTACGGGATAAATAAGATTTACTAGTAAAAAAAGGGAGGTTCATCGATTGAACATCTTCAATATAGCCATAAAGGAAATCAAAAGTGACTTTCGAGATATAAAAACGTTAGTGTCTATGCTAGCATTCCCGGTTATGCTTATGCTCATTTTGGGCACTGCTTTAACGAATGCATTTAATAGTGATAACCTTTCTATTAAAAATATCCAGGTGTTATACAAAGATGAAGCAGGTGGTAGGTTCTCTCAGGCCTTTGAAACATTGATAAAGGAAACAGGCAAATCGGGCATTCACTTTAAAAAAGCAGCAAAGGATGTAGATGGAAAAGAAGAAGTGAAACAAAATAAGTATGCCGGCTATGTAGAAATGAATCAAAACGGCGTGAAGTTATATGAGAGTGATCGGAATAGTATTGAAGGAAGTATTATTGAAGGGATGCTTACTACATTCGTCGATAAGTACAACGTAGCGGTGGAAGTTGCGACAGTAGATCCAGGGAAAGTTAGTACAGTTATTTCAAGTGGAAATCATGATGATTATATAAAAGAGACATCTTTACAAGCTGCTAAGAAACCAGGTTCTATGGACTATTATGCGATTGCGATGACGACAATGATTGCCTTGTATGGAGCGATGGGAGCAAGCTATCTGA
Organism: Bacillus sp. 05T22; assembly: GCF_056396765.1. Lineage (NCBI taxonomy): Bacteria > Bacillati > Bacillota > Bacilli > Caryophanales > Bacillaceae > Bacillus > Bacillus sp. 05T22. Next base: position 13,035 of record NZ_JBFTMC010000055.1, on the reverse strand, counting down.
TTCGCGGAGAGCGATTACGAAAAACGGGAGATCGTTTAATTGCTGCACCTGTTAGTAAAGCGGAAATTTTCATTGGGAAGATACTTGGTAGTATTGTAGTAAATGCACTTTGTCTTTTTCTCGTCGTTTTCTTTAGTAAATTTGTTTATGGGGCAAATTGGGGCGACCATCTTGGAGTAGTCTTTCTTATTTTACTAACAGAAGTCTTTCTTGCAATTAGCTTCGGATTAGGTATCGGGTATATTACGAAAACAGGTGAGGCATCTAAGGCAATCATTATGGTTGTTGTACAATTAGCTTCTATTTTTGGAGGGGCGTATTTCGTAGTTGAAGGAAATATGATTACAAATTTATCACCATTAACATGGGCGAATACAGCGATTATGAAAATTATTTATGCGAATGAAGTAGGAGCGGCACTTCCAGTAATCTTTTTAAACCTTGGGATTTCAGCACTGTTTTTATTGATTGCGATTATCGCATTACGCAGACGGGAGGGGCTATAACATGAAAGATATTTTATGGCTCATACAAAAAACATTATCTGTACTTTTGAAAAATAAAAAAGGGTTACTTCTTATTATTGGATTGCCAATAGTAGGGTCATTAATGGCATTTTTAATATACGGAAATGCAGGGCAAGGTACCCTACGTATTGGGGTTGTAAATAATGAAAATCATTATATAGCAAATGATACGGTGAAATTTATAGAAGGGTTAAATCATGTAGAAGTGAGTAAAATTAAGGCGTCAGAAATAGAAGAGAAGCTTGCCTCGAAAAAACTTGATGGAGTGATTACGTTAGATTCAGGTTTTTCGCAAAGTGTTCGAGATGGTAAGCCGAGTCATATTCAAATTTCCTCGATTAAAGGTGCTCAAGTAACAGAGTTTATAAAATCGTATTTGTATAATTATATTGATAATATAACAGCAATTAGTAAAGTAGCACAAAAGGATCAAAGTACGTTTGATAAGATGTATGCAAATTATCAAAAAAATTCATTCAAGCTAACAGCATATACGCTTAAGGATACTTCGAAAAATAAAGATATGACGAATCAAACAGTTGGTTATCTCATTATGTTTATGTTGTTTTCAGCAGTGAATTTTTCAGAACGGATTTTGAGAGAAAAAGAGAATAGAACGTATTTCCGATTATTATCAACACCGATAGATGGGAAGAAATATATATTATCTAACGTTGCTGTTAATATGGTTATCATGATGGTGCAAATCATTGTAACGGTACTGTTTATGACCAATGTATTTCATATTGATACAAATATGCCTTTGCTTGTTATGATTGGAGTACTGATGATATTTGGTTTAATTGCAATTGGTTTATCGTTAGCAGTTGTGTCTTTTGCTAAGAATTCAGTTTCTGCTAATGCAATGCAAAATATCATTATTACACCAACATGTTTGCTAGCGGGATGCTTCTTTCCATTTGAAATTATGCCAGCATCTGTGCAAAAAATAGCTGATTTTCTTCCTCAGCGTTGGTTATTAGATACGATAGGGGAATTACAGCAAGGGACACCGTTTTCTGATTTGTATTTAAACATTTTAATTTTATTCGCCTTTGCGATTGCCTTCTTCTTAATTGCGATTTATAAGTTTGGCCATAATAATGATGCGAGGAATTTTATTTAATAAAAGGGGTGCGGCATCATGCCGCATCCTTTTTTTGTAATTGCTCATAAAACATAATCGCTATTGAAATACTATCTGAAGACAATTATTTTGTACGGAAGGAAAACAAAATGGTAAAAAAAATATTACGCATTATTTCTATTATTATTAGCATAGTAATTCTTCTAGTTGTTTGGATGCATATTGATGTAACACTGGGAAGGAAAGTAGAAGCTGATAAAAACCAACGGAAAGAATATGTTCCTCATTATAGTGATTTTCAATTATATGTAGAGGGGAAACCTCTATATAGTCAATTATTTTCTGATATAAAAGAAGCAAAGCGTTCTATTTTTACTTATTTCTATATTATTTCGAATGATAAAAGTAGCCATACTTTCTTAAATTTGTTAAAAGAAAAAGCAGAAGAAGGAGTACAAGTATACTTATCGGTCGATTGGATTAATGATTTGTCTTTCGAAAGAAAATATAAAAATGAATTACAAGCAAGTGGTGTTCATTTTACATATAGCAGGAAACCGGAGTTCCCATTCTTTTTTTATTCGCTCCATCATCGTAATCACCGCCGCATTACAACGATAGATGGGAAAATCGGGTATAGTGGTGGATTTAATATAGGTAATGAATACTTAGGGAAAGATAAGCGCTTTGGATATTGGCGGGATTATCATATACGCTTACAGGGAGAAGGGATAACAGATTTAGAGGAGCAGTTTGTATTAGATTGGAAACGAGATACTTCGGAAGAAATTGTGAGAACAGCTGAGCCTGTTATTAAAGGAAAAACGTTACACACTATGTCTAGTTACAATGGACATAAAGTAGTTACGAAGTATATGGAATTAATACAACAAGCAAAGCGTTCTATCGTGATCGCCACGCCTTATTTTATACCAAGAGATAAAGAACTTATGAATGCTTTAATTCAGGCACGAAAACGGGGAGTATCGGTAAAAATACTTTGGTCTTATAAACCTGACGTTCCGCTTATTAAAGAAGCAGCCTACCCATATATTCGTCAGTCGATTGAAAATGGAATCGCTGTATATGGATATAAAAAAGGAATGTTTCATGGGAAAGTAATGGTATTCGACGATGAAATAACTGTGATTGGTACAACAAATTTTACTTCGCGTAGTTTTCATATTAATGATGAGATGGACTTTTATGTATACGGTGGCCCGATGATTCAACAAGTGAATCACGCGTTGACACAAGATTTTCAAGATTCAAAAGAGATCACTTCATCCTTTTTTGATCGTTTATCATTTTTAGAGAAGTGCAAAGAAAAAATAGCGTGGGTGTTTAATTATTATTTATAATAAAGGTAGATGTGGGATTCATGTAAAATAGTTCTATTGTTGTGAAAGGAATTTCAAATAGTAAATGAAATAATAAAGTAATTTGTATTCAAAAACGCTTAGAGAATACACTCGAAGCGTTTTATTGTTTATTGTATAGTATTTTGAATTCAATCTCTTAAAAAAAATTGCCTATAGATCTTTTTTTAAATAGTAATGTTTAAAGTCTCTACCGACATTATCAAGGACACCGAACTCTTGATAACCGTGCTTTTTATAAAAATCTAATGCTTGAAAACTTAAAGTATCTACTTTTATGAAATCACAATTCTTTTCTAAAGCTATTTGTTCGATTTCTAATAAAAGTTTAGTTCCATAACCCAGTTTGCGTATGTCTTCATCCATTATAAAAGTATGAATCTCTAACCAATTCCAGCAAATTTCACCTAATATTCCTCCGCGAATCTTGCTGTCTTCATCCTTAAGAAATAAATGAATCTCCTGATATCTTCCCCTTAAATCTGTTGGGAAATGTTTTAAATTATATTCATAAAGTTTATTATTAATGTTGTCTTTATTAGTTGCATTTAATTCTTTCGTAATATGTAAATCCATTCGTCTTTCCTCCCGCAATTTTTTGTGAAATGATAAATATGAAACGAATTTCTTTATTGAATAAGTACATCATCTCAATATACTTATTCTAACATAAAATTTACAATATTCTGTTTTGTGTTTTCTGATATTCAAAAATAATAATTCGGTCTAGCCTCTGGCTTAGGTATATAACATCTACTGTTAACTCATGGAAAGGAATACTATTTTGGGTTTTATTTTACCGGTTCGAACCATATAACAATTAACAAGCGAGAATAAGTTCTATAATATTTCACACGCGGAACCGTATTTTTCCATTTAAATATCCTTTGAAGGATAAATATAGATGTTTTGGAGGTGGATTAGCATTGAATCGTCAAATTGCTATTCGTGAGATTGTGGAGCGCATGCTCATGCTTAAACTAGATCACCCATTAAGAGTCGGTGTTAGTGGTATAACAGCTTCTGGGAAAACAACATTTGCAAATGAGTTACAAAACGAAATTCATTTGCAAGGAAGAAAAGTCGTTCGGGCGAGTATAGATAATTTTCACAATCCAAAGGTAGTTAGATATTCACAAGGTAAGGAATCAGCTAAAGGATATTATGAAGATGCTCATGATTATCAAGCATTTGCTGAGCGATTATTGGTTCCGTTAGGACCTGATGGAGATATGCGATATGTGATGAAATCACATGATTTAGAAACGGATATGTATACTAAAACGGAATCTATACTCGCTTTAAAAGATATGATATTTATAATAGATGGTACTTTTTTATTAAAAAAAGAGCTCCAACATTTATTTGATTATAAAATATTTGTAGAAACAGATTTTGAAACTGCAAGAGAACGTGGTTCAAGTCGGGAGGCGAAAGCCTTTGGGAATAAAAAGAGGGCAGAGGAAATATTTTTACAAAGATATCATGCGGCTTGCCATATGTATATAGAAGAGCATGCACCAAAGCAATGTGTAGATGTAGTTTTTATGAATAATGTTATTGAAGCACCAAGGGTTGTATTTCAGAATTTGTGATTTTAGCAATGGTATTGATAGCGATTGTTATAAGGTAGTTTTATGAATAGTGGATAATAGGGCACTGTTTTCTTTTCAATACCGCTAGGGTACTACTTTTTTAGAAAGAGTAAGGTGCGGCAAAATACCGCACCTATTTTTAAGGTCAAAGTTACAGTTGTTCTATTCGAGAAAATATTATTTTTCTTCTACGAGTTCTGTTAATTCATGATTAATTAATGTGCCAATATGCTCACCTAAACATATTTTTTTCATAACTCCTGGTTCATCGAAGTTAAAAACATGTGTTGGTAAATGATAGTCACGAGCAAGTAATAAGGCTGATTGATCCATCACTTTTATATTGTTTCGAACGACATCATTATAATTTAAATGACGATACATTTTGGCTGATTTATTTCGTTTTGGGTCACTTGTAAAAACACCGTCTACACCTTGTTTTGCAACTAAAATGGCATCGCTATTCATTTCGATTGCTCGCTGGACACTCGGATAATCTGTCGTAACGAACGGTTGCCCATTCCCGCCGCCAAAGATAACGATATATCCTTTATCTAAATGATGAACAGCCCGTAAACGGATGTAGGGTTCTGCCACTGCTGTAAAGGGGATAGATGTCATAACGCGTACCTCTTTATCTGTCTTACTTGTTAATACACCGCGCAGCATGAGACTATTAATAATTGTACCTAATGTCCCTATATTGTCTGCTTCAACGCGATCAATCCCCCATTCTTCAGCTAAGTTTCCTCTGAAAATGTTTCCTCCACCAACGACAAGAGAAACTTCAATACCTAAATCGACGATTGATAAAATCTCCGTTGCGATATGTTCTAAACGTTTGGAACCGAAACTATTTCCATCTTGATCAGCAAGAGCGCCGCCGCTGAGTTTAATTAAAACACGCTTGTATGGTTTCATTATCATCACTCCTTATTTTGAAGAATAGGTTTTTCCGGTGGAGTCCGTAACTATCACTGAGAATTAGTTCTCATCATACTTGGATTCTTATAGACAGTTTATTCTTGATCTACTTGCTTTGCTCACGTGAAAAAATTTTGCATGCAAGTAGCATATCGATTTGCAATAAAAAAGGAGCAGAGGCGAATGCCTTTGCTCCTTTAAGAGAAATTGAAATAGGAAAGGAAGAGTTGTAATGAAACCTTTCGTAGAATTCTTCATAACCTCCACTCCTTTTCATTTTATATATGTTCAAATAAACCTATCTTTTAGATTATACAAAGAAATCAGATATTTTATCAATGTTATTTTCATTTTTTTATCTTCAAAGGGTGTCAATGAATATTTAAAGAAAAAAATTCGAATTTTTTGTGACGAATCTGTAGTTTTTTGTCTGATTTTGTAGGTTCGCCTATATTATGTGAGTAAGCTTTTATAAATTCAAATTGAAAGCGTTCGCATGAAGGGATGAAAATATATGAAAAAATTCGGATTAGCAACACAGATTTTTGTTGCACTTGTTTTAGGGATTGTAGTAGGGGCAATCTTTTATGGCAATAAAACAGCGATTTCTTATATCACACCAATTGGGGATATATTTATCCATTTAATTAAAATGATTGTAGTACCGATCGTTATTTCAGCGCTGATTGTTGCAGTAGCTGGTGTAGGGGATATGAAAAAGCTTGGGAAATTAGGCGGTAAGACAATTCTCTATTTTGAAATTATCACAACAATTGCGATTTTAATGGGATTAATCGCAGCAAACGTGTTCCATCCAGGAACGGGTGTTGATATGAATAACTTACAGCAAAGTGATATTTCATCATATAAACAGACGGCTGATGCAACAGAGAAAAAAGGTTTTGCAGAAACGATTGTTCACATTGTACCAAAGAATGTATTTGAATCAATTGCACAAGGCGACTTATTACCGATTATTTTCTTCTCTGTGTTATTTGGTTTAGGAGTTGCAGCAATTGGGGAAAAAGGAAAACCTGTATTTAACTTCTTTGAAGGTGTACTCGAAGCGATGTTTTGGGTTACAAATCAGGTTATGAAATTCGCACCATTCGGTGTATTTGCATTAATTGCGGTTACGGTCGCAAAATTTGGAGTAGCAACACTACTTCCTTTAGGAAAATTAGTGCTAGCTGTGTATGTAACTGTTATACTATTTGTTATTGTTGTATTAGGTATTAATGCACGAATGGTAGGGATAAACATTTTTACATTAATGAAAGTTTTAAAAGAAGAACTTATTCTTTCGTTTACAACAGCAAGTTCAGAAGCTGTTTTACCTAATATAATGAGAAAAATGGAAGAGTTCGGTTGTCCGAAGGCAGTCGCTTCTTTCGTTATTCCAACAGGGTATACATTTAATTTAACTGGTTCGGCTATTTATCAAGCATTAGCAGCATTATTCGTCGCGCAAATGTATGGTGTACACATGTCTTTAACAGAGCAAGTAACATTATTATTCGTTTTAATGTTAACGTCAAAAGGTATGGCAGGAGTTCCAGGTGCTTCATTTGTTGTTGTACTTGCGACATTAGGTTCAATGGGATTGCCGTTAGAAGGTATAGCATTAATTGCTGGTATCGACCGCATTTTAGATATGATTCGTTCGTCTGTCAATGTGTTAGGGAATGCATTAGCAGCCATTGTTATGTCGAAGTGGGAAGGCGAATTTGATCATGAGAAAGCGAAACAATATGTAGAAACAGTCAAACAAACAGAAGCAGCATAAGAAATAGATGAGGAGTGAGTAATAATGGCAACATTAACTGAAACTACAAAAAATGTACGAATTGAAAAAGACTTTTTAGGTGAAAAAGAAGTACCAATGCATGCTTATTATGGAGTTCAAACAATGCGTGCTGTAGAGAATTTTCCAATTACAGGGTATAAAATCCATGAAGGGTTAATTAAAGCTTTGGCAATTGTAAAAAAAGCAGCGGCACTTGCGAACACTGATGTAGGTAGATTGGAATTGAAAAAAGGCGGTGCGATTGCAGAAGCAGCGCAAGAAATTCTTGAAGGGAAATGGCATGATCATTTCATCGTCGATCCAATTCAAGGCGGCGCGGGAACTTCTATGAACATGAATGCAAATGAAGTCATTGCCAATCGTGCCCTTGAATTATTAGAAATGGAAAAGGGAGACTATCATTATATTAGCCCAAATAGCCACGTGAATATGGCACAATCAACAAATGATGCATTTCCAACAGCAATTCACATTGCGACATTAAATGCATTAGAAGTGTTATTACAAACAATGGGCTATATGCATGATGTATTTGAATTAAAAGCAGAACAATTTGACCATGTGATTAAAATGGGGCGCACACATTTACAAGATGCTGTACCAATTCGTCTTGGGCAAGAATTTAAAGCATATGCTCGTGTAATTGGACGTGATATGAAACGAATTCAGCAATCCCGTCAACATTTATATGAAGTAAATATGGGGGCAACAGCAGTTGGAACAGGATTAAATGCAGATCCTGAGTACATTGAAGCAGTGGTGAAACATTTAGTTTCAATTAGTGGATTGCCTCTTGYTGGAGCAGAAGATCTAGTAGATGCAACACAAAATACAGATGCATATACGGAAGTATCAGCTGCACTAAAAGTATGTATGATGAATATGTCTAAAATTGCAAATGATTTACGCTTAATGGCATCTGGTCCGCGTGTTGGACTTGCAGAAATTATGCTTCCATCTCGTCAACCAGGTTCATCTATTATGCCAGGGAAAGTAAACCCTGTTATGCCAGAAGTAATTAACCAAATCGCATTCCAAGTAATCGGTAATGACCATACGATTTGCCTTGCTTCAGAGGCGGGTCAATTAGAGCTAAATGTTATGGAGCCAGTACTTGTTTTCAACTTACTTCAATCAATTAGCATTATGAATAATGGTTTCCGTGCCTTTACAGATAATTGTCTAAAAGGAATTGAAGCGAACGAAGGGCACTTGAAAGAATACGTTGAGAAAAGTGTAGGGATTATTACAGCTGTTAACCCACATATCGGCTATGAAGCAGCGGCTCGTGTTGCAAAAGAAGCAATTGCAACTGGGCAGTCTGTCAGAGACCTTTGCGTGAAAAATGGTGTATTATCCCAAGAGGAATTAGACTTAATTTTAGACCCATATGAAATGACACATCCGGGGATTGCAGGAGCAACTCTTTTAAAGAAAAATTAAAAGAGGAGGGGACATTCCCCTCTTTTTTGTTTACAATATAGAAATGGCATATATAAATAAAGGTAGGGATGGTATGAGTAAATTTACAGTTACCTCTAATGGTGTATTAGAAACGACATTAAGAGGAGTAGAAGTATTAGCTACACCACTTTTAAATAAAGGGGTTGCTTTTACAGAAGAAGAAAGAGAAGAACTAGGGCTAAAAGGGTTATTACCACCTGCGGTATTAACATTGGATGAACAAGCACGCCGTGCGTATAAACAGTTTTGTTCACAGCCAGACGATTTATTAAAAAACGTATATTTAACAGCATTACATGATCGTAATGAAGTGTTATTTTATCGTTTACTAACAGATCATTTACGTGAGATGCTTCCAATTGTGTATACGCCAACTGTTGGTGTAGCGATTCAAAGATATAGTCATGAGTATCGTAAACCACGTGGAGTGTATTTATCCATTAATGATCCTTCTGGCATAGAAGAAGCGTTTTCTAATATTGGTGCAACAGCTGAAAATATCGACTTAGTCGTTGTAACGGATGGTGAAGGAATATTAGGAATTGGTGACTGGGGCGTTGGTGGTATTAATATTGCTATTGGGAAGTTAGCAGTTTATACAGCAGCAGTTGGAATCGATCCTAGTCGTGTATTACCTGTTATTTTAGATGTTGGTACGAACCGTGAGGATCTTTTAAGTAATCCGTTTTATATTGGAAACCGTCATCCTCGTATAACTGGCGAGGCCTATGATACATTTATCGATACATTTGTAAAAGCTGTATGTAACAAGTTTCCAAAAGCATTGTTGCACTGGGAAGACTTTAGCTCACGCAATGCACGTCGAATTTTAGATAAATATCGTGATCATGTATGTACATTTAATGATGATATTCAAGGAACTGGTGCAGTTTCGCTTGCAGCTGTATTATCAGCAGTGAAAACTTCAGGTGTCCCACTTTGTGAACACCGAGTTGTCGTCTTTGGAGCTGGTACAGCTGGAATTGGAATCGCTGATCAAGTGCGAGATGCGATGGTTCGTGCAGGGCTATCAGAGAAAGAAGCAAACGAGCGCTTCTGGTGTATTGACCGTAATGGTTTACTTACAGATAATATGGAAGGTCTTCTTGATTTCCAACTCCCATATACACGTATGGAATCTGAAGTGAACGAATGGAAGCAAAGTGAAACGGTTGGGCTTGCAGAAGTTGTGAAACATGTACAACCAACAATTTTAATTGGTACATCAACAGTAGCTGGTGCATTTACAGAAGAAATTGTAAAAGAAATGGCTTCTCATGTAGAACGACCAATTATTTTACCAATGTCGAATCCAACACCGCTTGCAGAAGCAAAACCGGTAGATTTAATACATTGGACAGAAGGACGGGCACTTGTGGCAACTGGAAGCCCATTTGAGCCAGTTACATATGATGGTGTTACGTATGTAATCGGACAATCAAATAATGCGCTTATCTTCCCAGGTCTTGGTCTTGGAACAATTGTTGTTCGTGCGAGTGTAATGACAGATGGTATGTTTGCAGCAGCAGCAGAAGCAGTGGCAAGCATGGTAGATACAAGTCAACCAGGAGCACCTATTCTTCCAGAGGTAGAAGAACTACGTAACATCTCAGAGATAGTAGCAATTGAAGTAGCTAAAGCAGCAGTTGCTGAAGGTGTTACTCGTGAGAAATTCAGTGATAACGATATCAGAAAAGCTGTTAAAGAGGCAATGTGGCAACCTGAATATCGCCAAGTAAAAGCAGCTAAACAGGTAACAATATAGAAATAAAGCCCGTTTATATCATAAGCGGGCTTTCCTTGTTCAATTTTTGAAAAATATATTTCATAAATAGGAAGTGGCATCTTTGAATTGGAATCAATTGTGGAAGAAAGATATGTCCCTTTTAATTATTTTAATGTTAATTGTTCCAATTGCTGGACAATTGAATTTTCATCCGTTTAATGATACATTCCGTGTTAGCTTTGGGACGCCAATTTTTTTCTTTTTGCTATTATTTCTACGAAAAATACCAGCCGCTATAGCAGGTACACTCGTTGGGCTGTCTGTTGTAGGATTTCGGGTTGTTCTTGATGGGATGTTACAAGGATCCTTTCATATAACAGACTCTTTTTATTTACGTTATCCAGTCTTCTTTTATTATTTTGTTTATGGAAGTCTTTTTTCATTATGTAGAGTGAATAAATTCCATCAGAAACCATTCATAATAGGGTGCCTTGGGATTACAATTGAGATTATAGCAAGTATGTCAGAATTAGCTTTTTATCATGTTTTAGTACTTGGTACAACAATTACTATTTCTRAAATAAATAAATTGATTATTATTGCTGTTTTTCGAAGCTTTTTTGCCCTTGGTTTCTTAAATATGATGAGTCTATATGAAACGAAATTAAAGGAAGCACAAGTCCGGAAAGAAAATGAAAAAATGTTAATGCATCTTTCTAACTTATATGTGGAATCTGTTCATTTAAAAAAGACACTTCAAAATGCAGAATTAATTACACAAGAAGCGTATCAATTATATCGAAATTTACAAGCTAGTAATGGTGCCAGCGGTATAGAAATGCAAAGTAAAAAAGCATTAAAAATTGCTGGGGAAGTACACGAAATAAAAAAAGATAATCAAAGAATTTTTGCGGGGTTATCAAAACTTTTATTAGATAAAAATCTTTCTGAATACATAGAAGGTCATGAACTGATAGAAATGATTGTGAGGATAAATGAGAAGTACGCTCAACTATTAGGAAAAGAGATAACATTTTCTAAAAACATAGAAGGTGAGCATGCGGAATATCATGTTTATACTGTACTGTCGATATTAAATAATTTAGTTGCAAATGCTGTTGAAGCAATTGAGAGCACTGGTACAATTATAATAATGACATATAAACAAGAAAGAAATATAATGTTTGAAGTAATAGATGATGGTCCCGGTATTTCACCGAAATATAAAGAACTCGTATTTAAACCAGGTTTTACGTCGAAGTATGATCAAACGGGTACACCATCTACAGGAATTGGTCTTTCTTATATAAAAGAGATGGTTACAGAACTTGGGGGAGAAGTGAATCTGCAATGCAAGGAGAACGGCAGAGGATGCAAGTTTATTGTCCGTTTACCAGAGTCTAGTTTAACGCGAGAGGGGGAATAGAGTGTTTTATTATATCGTAGATGATGATGAAGTATTCCGCTCTATGCTATCACAAATTATTGAAGATGGTGATCTTGGAGAAGTAGCGGGAGAAGCGGAAGATGGTGCTTTTGTTGAAGCAGATCAGTTGAATTTTAAAAAGGTAGATATTTTATTTATTGATTTATTAATGCCAATTCGAGATGGGATTGAAACAGTTCGCCATATCGCACCAGCGTTTACAGGAAAAGTAATTATGATTTCTCAAGTTGAATCTAAACAACTAATCGGAGAAGCGTATTCACTTGGGGTTGAATATTATATTACGAAACCATTAAATAAAATTGAGGTTGTATCTGTTGTGCGAAAAGTGATGGATCGTATTCGTCTGGAACGATCTATACAAGATATTCAAAAATCACTGAATAACGTCTTTCAATGGGAACAACCGCAAGTGCGAAATGAACCGTTGCTAGAAGAGAAGAGGATAATGGACTCAGGTCGCTATTTATTATCAGAACTTGGTATTGCTGGAGAGAATGGAAGTAAAGATTTACTTAGTATGTTGGAATATTTATTGGGACAAGAAAAGGAAAAAACATTTGAATATGGTTTTCCGGCATTGAAAGATATTTTTCACTATATTACGGTCAAAAAATTAGGTGGTGCAGCTTCAGAAACGGAAATTGATAAAGAAAGAAAAGCTTCAGAACAAAGGGTGCGCCGAGCGATTTATCAGTCATTAAATCATTTAGCCTCTCTTGGTTTAACTGATTTTTCGAACCCTAAATTTGAAAGCTATGCTCCGAAATTTTTTGATTTTACCATTGTTCGTAAACGTATGACAGAAATGACGAAGGAAGAGCTATCGGCATCTGGGCATACGAGAATTAATACGAAGAAGTTTATTCAAGTATTGTATTTTGAGGCGAAGAGGTTGATGGAGGTAGAATAGAAAAGAGGATGCTTACAATAAAATGTACCCTATAGAATAGACACTTAAAAAAAAGTCTATTCTATAGGGTATTTCTTGTATAATAGGAGAAAAATTAGAATCGGAGAAATTTCACAATGACGAAAAAGCTATTTACAGAAAAAGAGGTTCAAACGCTATCAAAGAA
>NZ_JBFTMC010000054.1:0-49179 GCF_056396765.1 Bacillus sp. 05T22 | reverse complement strand
CACACACTATATCGGTAATAATGCTGAATTAAAAAAATTCACTAGAAAATGAACGATTTAATAACTTAGAAGAAATATCAATAATTTCAACGTTCTTAAATGGTGCTGAAGATTTTGTTTTAGTTGGTGATGATTTAGAATTTGGTGTATGTATCGAAAGAACAGAGTATCACTACGAATTCAGTATGTAAGGCGTAACAGAAATTACAGCAATGTGATCATTTTTAAAAGAATAAAAAAAAGGCCTTCAAAACCTTAATACTACAAGGCTTTCTGAAGGCTTCCTTTATTCTGAAGTAAATACATATTGTAATATAATCCTTGCTTACTCAGTAACTCTTGATGTGTTCCTCTTTCTATAATTTCTCCATCATGCATAACAAAGATTTGGTCAGAATCTTGAATAGTAGATAAGCGATGTGCAATCGCAATTGTTGTTCTACCTTTTCGCATACGCTGCAACGCTGTTTGAATTGCCTCTTCCGTTTCTGTATCAATATTGGCCGTTGCTTCATCTAATACCAATACTTTCGGATTTGTCGCAATCGTTCTAGCAAACGCGATGAGTTGCCTTTGTCCACTTGAGAATGCCGCTCCCCTTTCTACTACTTCTGTATCATACTGTTCTGGTAACTTTTCAATAAACGTATTTGCTTGAACAAAACGTGCTGCTTCTTTTATTTCTTCATCCGTAATACTTTCATTATACATGCGAATGTTTTGTTTCACATTTCCGGCAAACAAGAAGGCATCTTGCAATACGAGCCCAATTCTCTTTCGAATTTCCTTCTCTTCAAACTTTTCTAAGTTTACACCGTCTATTAAAATATGACCCGCTTTAATATCATAAAACCGCATCAACAAGTTCATAATTGTACTTTTCCCACTTCCAGTATGTCCAACAAAAGCAACTGTTTGCCCAGGTTTTACATGAAAAGATACATTTTTTAAAACATCACGTTTTCCGTCGTATGAAAATGTAACATCTTTAAATTCAATTTCTCCTTCATGTACTTTCGGCTCTCCATTCCCTTGTTGAACAGGCGCTAAATCTTTTTCATCCATCAAATGAAAGACACGTGATGAAGAAACAAGTGCTTGTTGGAAGAAAGATAATTTCATCATCATTTCATTTACAGGTTGGAAAAAACGATGAATATAGTTAACAAAAGCATATAATACCCCAACTTCAACTGGACTATTCAAAGCGTCAATTCCAAATAATGCGAGCACCAATGCAATCGCCACAATATGAACAAAATCTGTTGCCGGTCGTAAAAACAATGCATCTAATTTTAACGTACGGCGCCCAGCACTGTAATGCTTATTATTCACTTCTTCAAATTCTTTTCGCATCCGTTTTTCTTGACGAAACACTTGCACAATGTTCATCCCTTGAATCGATTCATTAAGCTTTGCATTTAAAATACTTAATTGATTGCGAAGTTCTAAATAAAAAACAGAGCTTTTCCTGCGATACATGGTCATAATCGTCAACATAATTGGAATTAATAAAAGAGAAAACAATGCAAGTTTCACATTAAGTAAAAACATAGCCACTAAAATTCCAATTAAAAATACTACATTTTTTACAAATGTTGATAACACACTCACATAGAAATCTTTAATTGCTTCTGTATCATTTGTTATACGAGATACGAGGGTACCAATTGGTGTACGGTCAAAAAAGCTTAATGACAACCGTTGTACATGTTCATACACTTCCACTCGCATATCTTGCACAATTTTGAAAGCTATATTTTGGAAATATAATAAATTTAAATACGTAAATAAAACCTTTAATAGATGAGCAATCATATATACAACAAATAAGGTTACAAGTGCTGATTGTTCAAAGTTACGCGGAACTAAATGTTCATCAAGAAACTGTTTAATTAAAAACGGACCCATCATTTCTGTAACAGTTGCACCAACTAGAAATAGAAATGCTAGTGACAATAAGCCTTTATATGGTTTCATATAAGAAAGTAATCGCCATAAATCGCTTCTTTTTTTCTCAGCCATTATATGCCTCCCTTCTCAACTAACGCTTCTAACTGCTGGCTTTCATACATCTCTTTATACCAACCTTCTTGCCTCATTAGTTGTTCATGTGTACCACGCTCTACAATTTTCCCTTCATCAACAACAAGAATAAGATTTGCATGTTGAATAGCACTTAACCGATGTGCTGTAATAATCGTTGTTTTTTGCTCTCTTTCTCGTTTCAGCGCTGTTAAAATTGTTTCTTCTGTCTTTGCATCAACTGCTGATAAACAATCATCTAAAATTAAAATTTCAGCATTCGTTAGTAAAGCACGTGCAATAGAAATCCTTTGTTTTTGTCCACCTGATAAAGACACTCCTCGTTCCCCTACTACCGTATCGTATCCTTCTGGAAATTGAACAATATCATCATGAATACAAGCAATATCAGCAGCACATGCAATTTCTTTATATGTAGCATCAGCCTTTCCAAATGCAATATTTTCACCTATACTTGCTGAAAATAGGAAATGGTCTTGAGGAACATACGAAATAGCAGATCGAATGCCATGCAGCGTCATATCACGAATATCTTTCCCACCAACTTGCAGCGATCCATTAAAATGATCATATTCCCTGATTAAACATTTTAACAATGTCGTTTTCCCTGCACCAGTGCGGCCAACAATACCTAATGTTTCACCCTTTTTCAGTGTGAAATGAATATCTTCTAAATGGAGAGTTTCATTTTTCTTATAGGAAAATGCATCAATTGCAAACTTTATATCACCGCTTGCCTCTTTATGTACCGCCCCATCTTTGCTCACAACATCTGAAGTTTGAGATAATATTTTTTCCACACGGTCATATGAAGCACGACCACGTTCCATAATATTAAACAGCCAACCAAATGCGAGCATCGGCCAAACAAGCGTCCCTAAATATGTTGTAAATGTAATTAACTCACCAACTGTCAGTTCTCCGCGAACAACTAATAGTGATCCATAGCACACAGCGATTAAGAATGAAAAACCGACAATAAGAGAAATTGTTGGATCAAATAATGAATCGATGCGCGCAACTAACATATTTTTATGCACAACATCTTCTGACTTTTTTCGAAATGCTTGTAAATCTTCCTTTTCTTGACCAATTGAGCGAATCACCTTCATTCCACTCATACTTTCTTGTACTTTATCATTGATCTCAGAAAACGCTTGCTGTGCTTTATGAAAACGTCTGTGTAATAAAGTACCATAATAATTAGTTGAAATCGCTACAATCGGCATTGGGATTAAACTTAACAATGTTAACTTCCAACTAATCGTAAACCCCATAGCCACTAGCACGCATCCACCTACGGCTAACGAATCAACAAGCGTCAAAACGCCCGCTCCAGCTGTCTGTTGGATTGCTTGAATATCATTCGTTGCATGGGCCATTAAGTCCCCTGTACGATGTGATTGATAAAAAGATGGACTCATGTTTGTAAAATGTTCATATAATTTCTTTCGTAATTGGCGCGCGAGCTTTAAAGAAGACCCAAAAATCATAATACGCCATATGTAACGTAATATATACATTGTAATCCCGACAACTACTAAAAGAACAACCCATTGTAACAACTTTTCAGATGTTAGCGTTTGGTTATTAATTTGGTCTACAACAACTCCAATTACTTTTGGTGCAACAAGCTCAAGAAGTGCTACACCAAATAACAAAATAATTCCCGTTATGTACGCCCGTTTTTCTTGTTTAAAAAACCACGCTAAATTAAAAAATATCTTCATTATATCCCCCTCCCTTGAAATGAGCGATGTTTTCAGTTTATCAAAAATACAGAATTTTTAAAAGTTTTAAACACTACAGTTTTCCAAAAGAAAAGGACACTCTTATCGAGTGCCCCTTTAGCGCTTATTTCATTTGTTGTTTGTTCATTGCGCTCATCATTTGATTGATTTTCTTTTGGGATGGTTTTTGTCCCATTTGCATCATCATCATTTTTAACATTTGTTCATTGATTGGTGGATTTTTTTGTAAGTAATTCATCATATATTTGCGGGCGATGAAAAATCCTAACGCCACGCCTGCTACTAGTGCTAATACGCCCACTAGAACAACTACCCAAATTGACATATATTTTCCTCCTTCATGTTGTCTACCTTACAGTGTACTAAAACCTTTTCAATAAGACAAGATTGTATTCGACATTTTTTACACATATGTTCGTGCTTGTTTCAGAGGATTTAACCAACCATACTTTTTATTTTCATAATCCATTGCTAAAAATGTCAATTCGCATTTCCTGAGAACCTCAAAGAAAGTCGTTTCCATCGATACATTTCCGGATGTACTCATTTGAATATATTGTGATTTCACCGTTATTTCGCCGTATTCTGCCCCAGTATAAAGCATGTGTGTATGATGTGTTCTATTATACTTCCCAAAACTACGTAAAACCTGTTCTAATTTATGGTGAATTCTCATTACTTGTAATGGCATCGTAATATACATCATCTGCTTATATAACACTTTCTTTTCCGAAAGGGAATCAGATTCTGAAAATCGAGCAAATAAATCAAAAAACAAATACTCCCGACCAAAGTATGCCTTCGCAATATCTTCTTGAATTAAATACAATTCATACGTTTTCATACTTTCCCTCCCGCTCTGGACAACCTTTTCTCTTCATTATATAGAAGAAAATATGCAATGATTGTCTGACTACGGAGAAAGAAAAAACTTTTTCTGTCGAATAAACTCATTTACATAGAAAAATCTCTCCATGCCGGAGAGATTTTTCACAAACCATTAAAGCATTTCTTTTACTTTACGAACAACATTTTCTACAGTGAATCCATACTCTTCCATGATCTTTTCACCAGGAGCAGAAGCACCGAATGTATCGATACCTAGTACATCTCCTTCAAGACCAACGTAACGGTGCCATCCGAAAGTCGCACCCATTTCAATTGCGAAACGTTTTGTTACTGCTTTTGGTAATACAGATTCTTTATATTCAGCAGATTGCGCATCAAAGCGATCCATAGATGGCATGCTGACAACAGCTGCATCAACACCATCTTCTGCTAATGCTTTTTGCGCTTCAATCGCTAAGCTTACTTCAGAACCAGTTGCAAGTAAAATTACATCAGCTGTTTCTTTCTTGCTTGCAGAAACGACATATGCACCTTTTGCTACTTTTTCATACGTATCGTCTTTTGCACCTTCTAATGTTGGAAGATCTTGACGAGTTAAGACTAATGCAGTTGGTGTGTTTGTAGATTCTAACGCTAATTTCCAAGCTGCAACAGATTCGTTACCATCAGCAGGACGAATAACAGATACATTCGGCATTGCACGAAGCGCTGCTAATTGTTCAACTGGTTCATGCGTTGGACCATCTTCTCCAACAGCGATGCTGTCATGTGTAAACACATATGTTACAGGTAATTGCATTAACGCTGCAAGACGGATTGCTGGACGTAAGTAATCAGAGAATACGAAGAACGTACCACCGTAAGTTTTTAAGCCGCCATGAAGTGCGATACCGTTCATTGCTGCACCCATTGCGAACTCACGTACACCGTACCAAATATTTTTACCGCTGTAGTCAGCTCTTGTAAAGTCTTTTTCGTTATTCATGTATGTTTTGTTAGAACCAGCAAGGTCTGCAGATCCGCCAAAGAATGATGGTACAGCTTCTGCAATCGCGTTAATTACAGTACCTGAAGAAGAACGAGTTGCTGTTTTTGATCCTAATTCATAAGTTGGTAAGTTTTGATCCCAACCTTCTGGAAGAAGACCCTTCATCGCTGTTTGTAATTCATTTGCTAATTCTGGATATGCTTGTGCATATTCACCAAGCATTGTGTTCCACTCAGCTTGAGCTGTTTCGCCAACATCTTGTACCGTTTTACGGAAGTTATCATATACTTCTTCTGATACATGGAAGTCTTGTTCAGCTGTCCAAGCATACGCTTCTTTTGTTAATTTTGTTTCGTCTACACCTAGTGGAGAACCGTGTGAAGCTGATTTTCCTGATTTGTTTGGAGAACCGAAACCGATTGTTGTTCTTACTTCGATTAGCGTTGGGCGTTTTTCGTCAGCTTTCGCTTCCTCAATTGCTTTCGCAATTGCTGCAATATCGTTTCCATCCTCAACACGGATTACTTGCCAACCGTATGCTTTATAACGATCTTCTACACTTTCAGAGAATGAACGATTTAAATCACCATCTAATGAAATATCATTAGAATCGTATAATACAACAAGTCGACCTAATCCTAAGTGAGCAGCTAATGAAGATGCTTCAGCAGAAACGCCTTCCATTAAATCGCCATCACCGCAAATTGCGTATGTATAATGGTCAACTACATTGTATGCATCACGGTTATACTTCGCTGCTAAATGTCTCTCAGCCATTGCCATACCAACAGCTGTCGAAATACCTTGTCCAAGCGGACCAGTTGTTGCATCTACGCCTGCTGTGTGCCCATACTCAGGATGTCCTGGAGTTTTGCTTCCCCATTGACGGAAGTTCTTTAAATCATCCATTGTTACATCGTAACCAGATAGATGAAGTAGGCTGTATAATAACATTGAACCATGACCTGCAGATAATACGAAACGATCGCGGTTAAACCACGTTGGGTTATTTGGATTATGTTTCATAAATTGAGTCCATAATGTATAAGCCATTGGTGCTGCACCCATTGGCATTCCTGGGTGACCAGAGTTTGCTTTTTCAATCRCATCAATGGATAATGTGCGAATCGTGTTGATAGAAAGTTGTTCGATTGAATGTGACATGCTATTCTTCCCTTCGCTTATATTAGTAAACGTTTTACACATTTATATGATAGCTTCCCACGCAAGATTATACAACATGTATCGACAAATATGTTGATGTTTTTTCGAATTTGTTCAAAAAACATACTTAATTTCACAATGTATAGGGTTTCAATCTGCTATACTTTTTTATTATTCATTTATTGATAATAAAGGGAATTATCTGCATTTTCATACGTGGCTCATAAAAATATTTAGCAAATATTCTGCCCCCCTCCATACCACTCCTTTATTTACCATTTATTCACAACATATAGATAGAAATGAATATATATTGATTTTCATCGTATATATCAAATAAAAACTGCGGGAGGAGAAATGATGAGTGAACAAGTGGCTTCCTACACCTTTTTAATTGTTTTTTCCCTTATTACAATTAGTTCTATTTACCTTTCAGTAAAATTAAAATCACCCCATAAATACATCCCAGGTGTTGTCATACTTATTCTCTCCATTGGTACGTTTGGCATACTGTATTTTGATCGGGGTGTAATGATAACAAGTGAAGGATTAGGTTATTTATATAGTCTCATTGCAATCCTCTCGTTACTTATCGCCATTATTTCTTTATTTATAGCAATTGCTATTTCTTTTATTTCAGCTTTATTTAGAAAAAATTAACATTTGTTATGTCTGAGCACTACGCTCGATAAAAAATTAAATTCCAAAATGCAAAAGGTGTCCTTCTCCTGCGTTCACCTTATAGAGTAGTCTAATTAAAGACTCTAACTCTGTACAAAGAATATCTCGATTAAAAACAAGGTGTTCATACCGTCCATTGAAATGAGCCTGTGAGTTCTATTTTTTCAGGTCCCAATGAAATGAGATTGACTAATGAGCGAAATAGGTTGATCGCTATTTCTGCTCCCTCTTTCTCGATTTTTGTAATACCAATAATGGATACCAAACCCTTTCTCTTTCTTAAAAGGATTATATGTTGGAATCCACTGTAAAAAATCTGACACATACAAAACAATTTCATCACTGAATATCACGCATTCTTCAACAACCATTCCATCTTTATAAAAAAACTCCCTGTCATGCCAAGAAAAATCTTCAGAACTTAGCTCTCCTTTTTCATTTGAAACAAATACAAATTCATGTTGCAAAGCCACAATACCCTCCTCCTGTCATCATACGATACTCCGAAAACATTTTCATTTTCTTCTTTATAAATTTTAGATTTTCTAAACATTCAATAAAAAAACAAACCTATATTATCTGTTATGATTTATCATAAGATAACAAAAAAAGAAGGTTGATAAGCTTGAATAAGAACAACATTGTTCATATAAACATTCTACTAACAAGCGATGTACATGGTACAGTCTATCCGATTCACTATCAAAATAATGAAAATGCAGAAATAGGATTAGCCAAACTTGCAACACGTATCACACAAGAGCGTAACCAACATGAACATGTAATTGTGATCGATAACGGCGATTTTATACAGGGAACTCCATTCACCTATCACTACGCTAAATATATACAGCATAAAAACAACCCAATGTCACTTATCGCGAATTACATTGGTTATGATGCGGCCGTTATCGGAAATCACGAATTCAACTATGGAATGGATGTATTAAACAAAGCTGTATTAAACGCGAATATGCCTTATCTATCTGCAAATATTTTAAATAAACATACAAAGGATCCTTATTTTAGGAAACCCTATATCATTAAACACATACATCCTAATATAAAAGTCGCTATTTTGGGAGTTACAACACATTACATCCCAAATTGGGAGCAGCCACATCATATTAAAGATTTACTATTTGAAGATGCACTAGAAACAACAAAAAAATGGGTTTCTCTCATTCATAACCAAGAGCAACCTGACTTATTAGTCGTAGCATATCATGGTGGCTTTGAAAGGGATTTACAATCTGGAGAACCAATAGAAATTTTAACCGGTGAGAATCAAGGATATGCGATGTGCCAAGAAATAGATGGTATTGATATATTACTAACAGGTCACCAACATCGCTCTATTGCAAATACGAAAGTAAATGGTGTAACAGTTGTACAACCCGGATCTAATGGCCATTCATTAGGAAAAGTTCGAGTGGAGTTAGAACAAAATAAAGATCGATGGATAATTAAAAAATGTCATTCGGAACTGTTGTCTGTTAAAGGCGTTCAAGCAGACGAAAAAGCACTTTCACTTGTATCTGACTACGAAAATCAAACGCAACAATGGCTAGATCAACCAATCGGCACCATTATTGGTGACATGCAAATTCACACTGCGATGCAAACACGTTTACAAGACAATCCTTTTATTGAATTTATAAACAAAGTACAAATGGAGGTAGCTGGAGTCAACATTTCTTGTACAAGCCTATTTCATAATGAATCTTCTGGCTTTCCAAATCGAATTACAATGAGAGATATTGTATCGAATTATATTTATCCAAATACATTAAAGGTCATACATATTACAGGAAAAGATATTAAAGATGCTCTTGAACTATCAGCTGAATATTTCACATTAAATACCGAGGGAGATATTATTGCAAATCCCGCTTACACTACACCAAAACCACAGCATTACAATTACGATATGTGGGAAGGAATTTCATACATATTAAACATTTCAAAACCAGTTGGTGAACGAGTCGTTTCCTTAGAATATAACGGATCTCCCATTCGCTTTAATCAAGAATATGACGTAGTCATGAATAATTATCGCGCAAGTGGTGGCGGAAATTATTTTATGTATCAAAATAAACCCATCATAAAAGACATACCAATTGATATGTCTGAGCTTATCGCGAATTACATATTAGAACGGGGGACAATTGAAGCAAAGACCAACCATAATTGGAAAGTCATCAAATAAACAATTCTATTAAAATCAAAAAAAGATGGGCTGCGCCCACCTCTTAATTTAACTTTGTATTATCTTGTTTTTTCAATGCTTTTAATTTCGCCGGTGTAATATCTTTACCTTCTTCGTTAACGACTTTAATGCCTTTTAATTCGTTTAACATATTTTGACGAAATCCTTTTAAATATTGTTCACGGAGCGATTGGCGCTCACGTTGTTCTTCTTCAGTTAATCCTTCAGCTTTCGCTTTTTTCGCTAAGAAGTTAATGCGTTCAATGAGTTCGTGACTTAGCATCTCGAATCCCCTTTCTACTTAAAACTGATTATTATCATACAATAGTTAGTCTTGTTTATCAAGCAATTGCTTCGTGTATTCCACGTACCTGCGATGTACTGTTGCTTTAGATACATCGTGTCCAAAACCACGAAGCGTTGCTGCAATTTCCTCAAATGTTAATTCATTGCGACGCAGACGTACAATTTCTTCAATCGGCACTTCTTTCTTTTCACGTCCTGTACTTAAATGTCGGTTTTTTAAGTTTTTTTCTGGACGAAACCCTCTTTCTACCGCTCTCTGCATTCCACGTTTAATCTTCAAATTATGAATCTTTCTCTGATACTCTTCAACTATACCAATAATATCTAGCACCATAGAATCCGAATCAGAAAGCTGTAATTCACCATTATGCGTATGTGTATATACTTGTATTCCTTCTTTATGTAAACAGTGCATTAAAGCAATTTTTGCATTCCCTCTTCCAAGCCGCGTTTCATCTTGAATGAGAAGCACATCGACCTGTTCATCTCGAATCATATCTAACACTTCTAATATACCGTCTCGTTCAATCGTATAGCCGCTTGCCTTCTCCTCAATCACCTTTATAACATTCATTTGATACCGCTCAGCTAAATGCAATAATTCATCTTTTTGGCGTGATAATGAAGTTTCCTGCGCTTCTTTCGTTGTGCTTACACGGGCATAAATGATTGCATTCATTTTAAAACCTTCTTCCTCATTTCAATTTTCCCTTTAGTGTATCACAAATCGCCCTTTTGTTCGAACTTATGTTTGTAGAATGTTTTTTTGCATGTTATACTTATAAGTAAGAAAATCGAAAGAAAACGAGGTGTTAAAAAAACATGGAAAAGTTAACAAAACGCCAGCAAGACATTCTCGACTTCATTAAACTAAAAGTACAAGAAAAAGGTTATCCACCTTCCGTACGCGAAATCGGTCAAGCGGTTGGCCTTGCTTCTAGTTCTACGGTGCACGGACATTTATCACGTCTAGAAGAAAAAGGTTATATTCGACGTGATCCAACAAAACCAAGAGCCATTGAAATTTTAGGAGAAGTAAGAATCGAAACAAACACACAATCAGTTGTTCAAGTCCCAATTGTCGGAAAAGTTACAGCTGGTTTACCAATTACAGCAGTTGAAAGTGTAGAAGAACACTTCCCGCTTCCTGCAAGCGTTGTTGCTGGAGCAGACCAGGTGTTTATGCTACGAATCTCTGGAGATAGTATGATTGAAGCGGGTATTCTGGATGGAGACTTAGTTGTTGTTCGTCAGCAACATTCTGCATACAATGGAGAAATCGTTGTTGCTTTAACAGAAGATAATGAAGCAACTGTAAAACGTTTTTACAAAGAAAAAGATCATTTCCGCTTACAACCCGAAAACTCTTCTTTAGAGCCAATCATTTTAGATAAAGTCTCTGTTATTGGAAAAGTAATCGGTGTATATCGTGATTTACATTAAAAAATAGACCAGTTTAACTGGTCTATTTTTTAATTCGCTTCAATTGTCACGTCTCCAGCAGATGTTTGTCCGCTAATTTTTACGCTCCCATTCCCTACTACTACATTTCTTTCTTCTTCCTTGAAAACCTTAACTTCACCGGCAAATGTCTTCCCACTTACAGTCGCATCCTGAGGCTTTTCAAGTAGACGAATATCAACATCTCCTGCAGTCGAGCTTGCTTCCACATCATATTTAGAGTCATGATCAATAACGTCCACATCTCCACTTGTTGTTTTCGCAACAACTTTTCCACTTACTTTTTTCATTTTAATTCCGCCCGCTTTTGAAGATCCTTCCACTTTCTTCGCTGTCACCCGCTCTATTTCTACATCTCCACCAAGCGTTGTTGCTTCTACACGTTCACTTTTCACATCATTTACTGTTATCTCACCTGCAGATGAACTTACTTTTATTTCTTGATAGGAACGCTCCGGAACAACAATTGTTACACCTGGCGTTTTAAATCCGAAAGATAAAAATGAAAAATCAAATGAAATTCCTTTTTTTATCTTACCTTGAACTTTTAATATATCTCCTTTTTCATCAATACTCATTTTTTGCTTCGTAGTATTTCCTGATTGTTTTATATAAAAAGAAGAATCATCCCCTTTTTGAACTGTAACATCCCCAGCATCCAAATCAATTTCTAGATTTTTAATTGCTTCATTTTTTATAACTCTTTCAGTTTCTCCCTTTTCCGCCGCATCTACTGTTTTTGAATATGTTTGTGATATACCAACAACCCCAATGATGATACAAGCGACCGCTACTAACAATATCTTTTTCATCTCATCTATTCCCCTCTAATCATTTTGAGATTCCAATTGACATAGCGCACACAAAAATTTTTAAACCATTTTGTACAGTAGTAGGCACCTATACATAACAATAATCCAACACCAACAAACGTAATAGACACGAATACCTCAAGCCACAAAAAAGTACCAGTTAGGATTTTAATTACTACAAATAGTGGTGCCACAACGCTAGCAACTCCACCAATCCAAAGTGCAAATATAAAACTTATAATTGCGATTAAAGGACCTAATACAAGAATAAAATTTAATAAACTAAGACCAATTGCCGCCATTACAGCTCTTGTTATATTTGAAGCAGATGGATCCTTTTTCATCTCATCAAAACGATATAACGCCAACATCTCTTTCGCAATTGCTTTTGGCGAACCGAGTCCTTTTATAATTTCTACCTCTGTCTTCCCTTCCTCTAATCCAAACTGAAAATGCTCCTCATAATCGTATAAAATATCCTGTCTTTCTTCTTCTGATAGCTTTCTAAGATGTCCTGATAGATCTCGAAGAAACTGTTCTTTGTTCATCTCATTACACCTCTTCAATAATTTCTTGTACTCCTCTAGCAAAATCACGCCAATCCGTTACAAGTAAATGGAGTTGTTCTTCGCCTTGATTTGTTAATTGATAATATTTACGCGGTGGCCCTTCTGTTGATTCTTTTAAATATGTTTGAAAATAGCCCTCTTTTGTTAATCGACGTAATAACGGATATACAGACCCTTCCGATATTAAAAATTTATTGGAGATTTGCTGAACGAGCTCATAACCGTAGCAATCTTTTCGTTTGACAAGTGCCAGTACACAAAGTTCTAGCACACCTTTTTTAAACTGGACGTTCAAAGATAATCCTCCTTTCCAATCAGTACCACTCAATGCAAGGTACTTGCGTCACCCATAATATACCATTTGCTATTGTTTATTACAAGGTACTGTTTGTTATCTATTTAATAAAATACCGTTTTCCGCCTCTCTTTTCTTTATACCAAACAAATTAAAGAATCACGATTCCCCTTACCTAAACATGGAGAAATCGTGATAAATAATATCATACAATTCTATACACTAAATGGATTTATGTAATAATTCCAGCACATCTTTCATAACAAAGGGGGCATCTTTTTTTACACGCTCAGCAAACTCAGAAACTAGACGCAATGTTTTAATACTTTCAATCGGATGATCACCTGATGCACTTTCAGCAGAAAGCATAACAGCATTCGTTCCATCCAATACAGCTTGAAATACATCAGTCACCTCAGCTCTTGTAGGAATAGAATAATCCACCATGGATTGAAGCATTTGCGTTGCCGTAATCACATATGTATTTGTGCGATTACACTCATGAATCATCATTTTTTGTAAAAGCGGAATAAATTGGTACGGTAATTCTACACCTAAATCGCCCCTGGCAATCATAATACCCTCCACTTCTTTACATATCTCCTGAAAATTCTCGATGGCCTCCATCGTTTCCACCTTAGCAATTAGATTTGGTGAAGTTTCATTTTTTAGGCGGATAAAGTTCCGGATTTCCTGTATATGAGAAGGTTTTCTAACAAATGAGCATGCAATAAAATCAACGTTCTCACTTAAAAGAAACTGAATATCTTTTTTATCCTTCTCTGTAATAGCTGGTAAGCTAACGATTGTACCTGGTAAATTCACCCCCTTATGAGAAGCTATATCGCCACCTACCTTTACTTTTGTTTCTATTTTATCCTCGCTTATCTTTTCAACCGTTAACTCAACTTGTCCATCATTAATAAGAATTCTATTTCCAACTTTCACGTCATTAATAATCCCTGGATAATCAACACTTGCTTCTTCTTTGTTTCCAGAAATAGAATGAATGTATAAAGTAAAAGTATCTCCTGCTTGAAGAGTAACTGCATTTTCTTCAATAACTCCCAATCTTATCTTGGGCCCTTGTAAATCCCCTAAAATTTTGATGGAATCATCTAAAGATTTTACTAATTGAATTATTTCCTTATGGCTTTCATGGGAACCATGCGATAAATTAAGGCGGATAATATTCATACCATTTCTTATTAACTGAGACAAAGTATCCTTATTATTACTCGCCGGTCCAATTGTACAAATTCGATCAATTGTCATATTTTCACCATCCTTTTTTATCTATAATTCCCATATAAAAAGAAAAAATAATATTCCTCATACATGGTTTGTAATGTAAGAGTAGAAAAGACCGATCATTCCTTAGTACAAGAATTACCGACCTTTTCATGATGAAAATGACCTGAGTTGTTGCATGATAAAAAAGCGCACCATCAAATGGACTTTTTTAACAAATGAATACTCTAGTATGTATCCATCATGATAACAAAGCACTCATTCCATCGATTGTTGCATTTGTTTTTGTTTCAACCTTTCTTCCAACACATGAATCATAAATTAGAAATGCTCAGCTTCTCTTGTAACATGATCAGCTAGTAATGGATTAATTACATTTCGAATTTGGCATGTTTGAATAAGTTCCAATCCCGCCTTTTTGAAATTTCTCAATTCAACTGTGGCATTTTCACTATCTTTATTTAGCTTTCCGATTAAATCCTTCACCAAGAAAAAGTGCATGTTCCTTCATAATCCGTAACCAAAATCGATTTTCAGTTAAAGAGCGTTCAATAAATAATTGTTCAGTTAATGATTCAGAAGGCGCAGCTTTCAATTCCGACGGAAGCAGCATAGCCCTTTGCTTATCCATGACAAAATGATCAGGAATTGGTTGTTGTCCGTTAGTCATTAAAATCCCACTTCATTTGTGAAAATTTCACTACTACACCATGTATATGAATAGACGATACCCATCATACTTAAACTGCATCATTAAGAACTGTAAATCTAGTGTTTTGTAAAGAAAAGATACTTACAAATAAAAAACTCACATTTCATTAGGACGTGAGTTTTCCTTTTAAAAAATATCTTTTTATTTATTACCTGGCGCAGGCTGGTCCACTCCCCTAATACGATGTTTATGTCCATTATCTTCTGTTGTATAAAAATCGTAATAATGGACATGCATCCCATTTCCAACGGGAATAGCTGGCCCTGAGTGCGCCTTATAATAATGCGTATGTCCATCTTCGAATACTACATATCCTTCTGTATAGTGTATATGTCCTCCGTCCTGTACCGAAATTGGCGGAGAGGTTACATCTAAACATTGATGTACATGCCCCGCCTCAACAGATGTATAATCAACAGAACCATGATTATGATTAGGTACAAATCCTGAAACAAAATCATCTTTTCCTACCCTGTTCACTCTGCTCACTCCTTGGCCACCAAGATAAACTTTCTAAACTTATATGCTTAAAATCAAAATTAATACCTATTAGTTCCCTATTTGCTTACTGTTGAGTAATAAGAATAATTAAGTAATTTAAAGTACATATTATTACTGTTATATGTCAAAAGGCCGAGACTCTTAGTAAAGAATCATATTTTAGTAAGATTGTTTTAAGTAGTCTGAGTAAGTCATAACTATTCGGTAAATCCATATTTTAAAATTTTCATTTTTTTTATAAATGTCCGTACATACGTGGATACAAGTTATATATGTACCACATAGTTTAAATTAGTTATATAAACAGAAGGGTGGCAAATATGTTATGAAAGTCATAATTTTGTGTGGTGGAAAAGGCCTGAGGATGCAAGGGATTCTCAAAGATATTCCTAAACCACTAGTTCAAGTTCAAGAAAAACCTCTCATTTGGCATATAATGGATTGGTATAGCAGGTTTGGGCATTATGAATTCATCCTACCATTGGGATATGGAGGTGAAAAAATCAAAGAATATTTCATGGACTATATATGGAAAGAACATGATTTTAATTTAGATTTAAGGAATAATCATTACCAGTTGCTTGAAGAACCAAAACAGTGGAATATAAAATTTATAGATACAGGGCTTGAAACAATGACCGGAACCAGATTAAAAAAACTTGAAAAGCATATACAGGATGAGATATTTTTATTAACTTATGGTGACGGATTAGCAAAGATAAATATTAATGAACTTATAAAATTTCATAAAGACAAAGGGAAAACTGCAACATTAACTGGCATTAAAAAAAATAGTCAATATGGTTTATTACAGGTTGAAAATGGGATTGCTATAGATTTTAAGGAAAAACCCCTACTTAATACTGTAATAAATGGAGGCTTTTTTGTATTTAATAAAGGAATATTTAATTATTTGAATGATAATGATTGTATGCTTGAAGAGGAACCTCTACTTAATTTAATAAAAAACAAGGAACTTTCAGTTTATGAGCACAATGATTTTTGGATTAGCGTTGATACACCTAAAGATCTTAAAGACGCAAATGAAAGCTGGAACCCTAACAAAAATAGTTGAAAGGAATGAATGAACATTGAATTTTAACGATAGAAAGGAAAGTTACCCGCGCCTTTATATTCCCTCTAAAATAGAAAAAGATGTTCTGTTATCCCCAGATACTTCAGATGCTCCTGATATAAATCATTCTAAAAAATCTACAATCAAAAAAATCAACCCTCTATTTTATAATAAACAGCCCCACTCCGGAAATCATTTTTGTGCCATTGTTGGAACAGAATATGTCTTAAAAACAATTGCCTTGCGACAATCTCTAATACAAAATTCACAAAGATTCACATTATGGATTTGTTGTATAGATTCATTTGCGTATTCAGTATTGAAAGAAATGAACTTGAATAATGTAAATCTCTTACAGGTCGATGATATAGAGGATGCAAATTTGAAAGCCATTAAACGAAATAGGACAGTCAATGAATATTGTTGGACTTTAAAGTCCGTACTTATTGAATATTTATTGGTAAATTATGATTTGCCATCTGTTCTTTATTGCGATAGTGATTTATATTTCTTCTCTGATCCTAATACGATATTTGAAGAATGGGGTGACAATTCTATTTATCTTTGTCCGCAGAGAGACCGTGACTGGGTAGAAGAAAAATATGGGAAATATCAAGCTGGGTTAATTGGATTTAAAAACGATTTCTACGGATTAAAAAGCGTACGATGGTGGAAAGATAAATGCTTAGATTGGTGTAGTGCTAATCCTGATAATGGAAGATTTGGTGACCAAAAATATTTAGATTTTATTCCTATTTATTTTCCAAAAGTAAAAATCTCCAGAAATCTAGGTATAAATGCTGCACCATGGAATTGTATTTATAATAACAATTATAAAATTGATAAAAATCAAAGTGAGGTATACATCGAAACAGATAAACTAGTTGTATATCATTTTGCTTGCATTACCATTTTCAATGAAAAGGATTTTGACCTTTGGTCTTTAGGTGAAATCTCAATACCAAATAATATATTAAACCATATCTATACCCCCTATTTAGAACAAATTCAGTTTACTCTCAAAAAATCAACAGAAAAATTAGGTGAAACAGCAAAGCGACTATTAAGTATTAAAGATATAAATGAAGCGCAAACTTTATATAAAGATTCACAATTAAGAAGAAAAATGAATCAATCAAATCATTTTATGAATTACTCAATGATTATAAGTCAAAAACGTTTAATTCAAGGTCTGACTTGTTATTATTCACTTGAAAGCCATGGCACAAATTTTACTGTATGGATCTGTTGTATGGATAATTTAACTTATCAAATTTTAACAAATCTAAAATTGAAGCATGCTATACTGATTCATGTGAAAGACATAGAAAATCAAGAACTCTTAAATATAAAAAATGAAAGAAGTTTACAGGAATACTGTTGGACATTAAAAGCCCCTCTATGCCTCCATATTCTTAATCATTATTCTGAAGTTGATCACATTATATACTGTGATGCAGATATGTTTTTCTTTGCAAAACCTAATATAATTCTAGATGAATGGTGGAAGTACTCTGTATTTCTTTGTCCACAGAGAGGTACTACTGAACTGGAAAATGTACATGGTATGTATCAGGCGGGCCTAATAGGATTTAAAAATGATCAAAACAGTAAAGATATTTTAACATGGTGGAAAGATAAGTGCCTAGAATATTGCAAGGATGTATATGATATTGAGATGAATAGATGGGGAGATCAAAAATATTTAAATCACATCCCTGATTTATTTTCTAATATCAAAATCATGACTCAAAAGGGTATTAACACTGCACCTTGGAATCTAATTTTAAATAATCATTCTTCTATAACAAAAACAGAAAGTAAGATTTTTATAGACCAAGATGAATTAATCACTTTCCACTTTGGGAGTATGAAAATTATTAATCCAAATGAATTTGATTTATGGAAACAAGAACATGTAGAAATTGATCAATCAATTTTAGAATATATATATATCCCTTATATCGAAAAAATAAAAAATACATGTCGCATACTTCAAAATGTTTTTTCTCTTACCCCTTTATTTGCTGGACAATTAGATAAGTCCTCAGTAAAAAACTATTTTCAATACCCTACATCGCATTTCAGATGAAATCCGTTCTCTCTTTTATATAAATGGTATTATTCCCTAATTCCTACAAAACTTTCTAAGTAAAATTATTTATCCCCTTTACCTAAAAATTTTTTCAAGGAGACGAATGAAATTCTATGAATACGATTGATCATTTTGAAAATAAAACGTTTCTTATCACTGGCGGATACGGTTTTATTGGTTCTCATTTAGTACGAAGATTATTAAGATTACAAGCAAAAATCGTTATTTTGACAAGAGAATCATCGAACCCTTGGCGTCTTAAAGACGTATCAAAAAGTATTAAACTGTATGAAGTAGATATACGCGATAAAATGAAAGTTCAAAATATTATAAAACAAATTTGTCCCGATTATATTTTTCATCTTGCTGCATATGGGGTAAATTCAGCTCATACAGATTACATGAATGCCATTGAAACAAATGTTTTAGGTACAATTAATATTATTCAAGCAGCAAAATCTATAGATTGCAAAAAGATTATTAATATTGGAAGTAGTTCTGAGTATGGAAATAAAACAGACTCTATTCATGAAGGTATGGCACTAACACCAATAGATATTTATGGAAGTAGCAAAGCGGCAGCCACTATACTTGCTCACCAAATTGCTGCTGAAAATAATACTAATCTTATAACCTTAAGACCCTTTGGAATATTTGGAGAAGGTGAAGAACCACATAAAATTTTTTGTTATATTATTTTACAAGTATTGCAGAATAGAACTGTAGATTTAACCTTATGTAATCAATTAAGAGATTACTGCTATATAGATAATATTATAGATGCTTGTATGCTAACAATTGAAAATAATTCTATACGAAATGAGATTTTTAATATTGGAAGTGGCGAAATTTACTCTTTAAAACATTATGTGGAATTACTCTTTAAACACTTGCAGACAAATAACAGACCCAATTATGGTGCATTATCCTATAGAACTAATGAACGAACGATTTCTAAACCGAATATTAATAAAATTAAAAGTATGCTCTCCTGGGAACCACGCATAAGTATTGAAGAAGGTATTATTAAAACTGTTAATTGGTATAAACATAATGCACATCTATATCTGAATGTATGAAAATCYATTTCTAAGGTGTGAATCAATTGTTAAATAATAGCTTTAATAATGTATTTCATGGAAAAAAGATTTTAATTACAGGTCACACTGGCTTTAAAGGCTCTTGGCTATCCATATGGTTAAAAGAATTAGGTGCGACTGTAATTGGATATTCTTTAGATCCTAAAAATAAAAAAGATAATTTTATGTTAACAAATCTTCAAAACGACATAATTGATATTCGTGGGGATATTAGAGACTTTAATAAATTAAATAAGGTTTTCAAAGAATATAAACCTGAGATTGTATTTCATTTAGCCGCACAACCACTTGTTAAATATTCCTATGATTATCCTAGAGACACGTATGATATAAATGTTATGGGAACAATGAATATATTAGAGGCAATTCGTTTACATGAATCAACTAAAGTAGGAATTATAGTTACAAGTGACAAATGTTATGAGAACAGTGAATGGGTTTGGGGATATCGCGAAAATGACCCAATAGGCGGATATGACCTTTATAGCTCTAGCAAAGGATGCTGTGAACTTTTAATTTCTTCCTACCGTAATTCTTACTTTCCAGAAAAAAAATATGAGCATCATAAAAAAATAATCGCAAGTGTTCGAGCTGGCAATGTAATTGGCGGAGGGGATTGGTCAATAGACAGGATTATTCCTGATTGTATACGAGCATTGGAATCAAATCAAGAAATCTTTATTAGAAATACTAATGCAATAAGACCTTGGCAACATGTACTCGAACCCTTAAGTGGATATTTACTTCTAACAGAAAAAATTTTAATAGATGGTATCCTTTTTTCTGGTGCATGGAACTTTGGTCCAAAATTAAATAATATTGCCTCAGTAAAAGAACTTGTTACCGGTATAATAAAGACTTGGGGATGTGGGAATTGGATATCATCAAATGTACATCAAGAAGAATTTCATGAGGCAACATTCCTAAACCTTGATATAAGTAAAGCGAAATTCAAACTCAATTGGGAACCAAAATGGTCCCTCCAACAGACTTTAGACTATACGGTAGATTGGTATAAAAATTACAATACGTACTCCAGTGCAAAGATGAGAAATTTATGTATTAACCAAATTAAACAATACTCGCAGTCTTAAAAAAAGAAAATAACAATTTTTATAGACCACGTTGTTCTTTCAGGGTGAATATAAGTTTGCTCTTATGCCTATTAACTCGAAACATTTTATTCCTTCCAACATTATTCCCTCTAAATAAGTTATATGTAATCCATTTCATTCCCAAACAAATATTTCATTTAAACTATATAAATTACAAATACAAGGAATCACGCGTCCTCTTCGTGATTCCTTTTGTCAGAAAGAAGCAACGCCTTATATTAACGATAATATATACAGAACGATTCGGTCATAAAAGCATTGAAATCACAGCCAATATGTATTTTCTTATTATTCCTAAAATCATTGAGAATGAACAAGGCAAATATGATGCTTATGTGGGGTAAGAATTTAACATGGACAAAAGTGGGGCAAAGATAGTTTCCTTGATGAGATATATGTAGAACAACCAAATAGAAAAAAACCTCAACACGTTGTGTGTCAAGGGTTTGTGCCTCTTAGTAAAGAGACATATATTGGTCGCGTTCCCATTGGTGAACTTGTGTGCGGAACAAAAATCAATAAAGATCTGTATCTATTAAGCTATGCATAAATGTTGTAGTACCAATGTTTAACAACAATTGTTTGTATATTGACTTTCGATAATATTCGTTTGCTTTTGAAATAAATATGGTCAAAATATGGTCATTAAACGGCCGACAAAACATAGCCTGCTTTTGCGGGCTTTTCTTCTCTATTTTCTTATCACGAATAAACTTTGATATGACAAGAAAGATATGTGGGCGAATTGTGGGTAAAAAACACCTAGCAAAAGTTTGCTTAAATTTGGCATTATGTTGCTTTTTTGTTTCCACAAAGGAGACAAATATTAATGAAGAAACTTTTGGACCTCGGCATGATCCGCCAGGTATCTATGAAAAGTAATTCTGATATGATGCAAACTGCTAATGCTATAGTAATTCGACCTATTGTGGAAGAAGTGCCCGACAAGGAACCTACTAAAAGTCCTACAAAGTGTCCTAGCATTAAAACACCCCCTGTTTCCTTAAAACAAAATATAAAAGATATAAACAAACGTAATAGTAATGAGAATAGTAATACTACTGAAGAGAATATTAAACAAACTGATTTTGTTGCTCACTGGGTTCCAGAACGTTTCGTTTCTTTAACTAGCTCTTTCTATTCTGAATCAAAAACAATTCAAGAACTGTGGAAGGTTGTAAGACAGTGTAATAGAGTTGTTAATTACACAACAGGTGATAAAGCATTTACTAAAGACCAGGAGCTTACTATTGGCTTAAAAGCTATTAAAGAGTTTGTTATGAAAGTGAAGTCTGGAATAAAAATGAAGTATGGTAAATTTGCTTATTTCAATGGGATTGTAAATAACTTAATGGACAAGCTCTACTTCGATAAAGAGTTTATGGGAGTATAAAAAAGCTCCCAAACGCTGAGGAACCAATAAGGGAATTTTTTAAAAAGCATATGGAGCGGGATTTTCTACAACCGTAATACATTTTTTCATATTGTTAAAACACTCAAAATTTCTCTTAAGGATGGGAAATCTTTATATCTTATTTATATAATTTATGTTATGGTTCAATATGTAAATTAATTACAATACTTTTTAAAAGGAGTATACATAATGAAAGCAACGAAACTCGTATCATTAGCAATACCTGTTCTATTATTAGTAGGTTGTGGGGTAGGAGATAAAGATTCTATCCCTAAGACTGAGGAAACTAGTAAAGCAATGCCGAAAACAGTAATATCTGAAAAACAGTATCCGTATTATATTTGTGAGCAACTGGTAGAGTTTCAATTCAAGAAGGATGAAATATTGTTAAAACTAGGAGAAGCTTCAAAAGATAATAAGAAATATAAAGATGTATTTAAAACAGCAAACGATATGGATGAAGCCTTAGACCGTATGGAGAACATAATAGTACCTGATAAATACAAAGACATTCATAAACTCGTACAAGAAGGGATAACAGATGCAAGAAAAGGAACAAAGTTAATAAAAGACGCTGATAAAGACGATGGACTGAAGATTCAAGAAGCTGTATTAAAAAGTTCTCCACATATGTCAGGTGTAGATGGAGAACAGTGGAGAGAAGCAATTTATAAGTTAAATCAGGAAACCAAAGATGCCTACGCCAAAGCACTTGATAAGAAAATGGAAGAACATACAAAGTAATAGAGTAACTTGTAATTATACATACAATCATTCAACTAATAAGGGGTAATAGAAATATGAAAGCAAAGAAACTTGTAACGTTAGCACTTCCAATCATGTTATTAGGGGGTTGCGGAACAGACAAAGTAGAGAAGAAAGCAGACTCTAAAGTAGAAGTAAAAGCAGAAGAAAAAGAAAAGGTATCAAAAGAGGCTTACCCTGCACGTATGTCAAACTTAGATTATGAGTTAAAGACAAAGATGTCTGATATTACTAAGTTAACGAAAAGAAAAGACAACGATGTAAAAGAGTTAAACAAAGAGATTCTAAAAAGTGCAGATGAGGTACAAGAAATATTTGCTAAGTTTTATAAAATAGACCCACCTAAAGAGTTTGAAGAAGCACACAAGACTGTTATAAAAGCAATAGACTGTTATAAAGAAGCGTTTGACACACAAATAAGTCTAGCAAAAAGTGGTTCTGTAACAAAGAAGAAGACGGAACAATTAAAAGAATTAATGTATAAAGGCAATAACTACTTAGAAGAAGGTATGCAACCAATTGAGAAAGCTGTAGACCATACCGCAAGACAGAATCAATCGTATGACCCTATCACTTTATCAAAAGACGGTAAAGAAATAATTGGTGAATGGGGTAGTTATGTTGGTGACAAGTTCACCAAAGGATCAGAGTTCCGTCAAGATGGTACATACACCATATTTGATGATGAAGACAACACACCTTATGAGAACTCACATATGGATGGGAAATGGTCTTACAATGGAGACAAGAAAGAAATGACATTAACAATAGACGAGTATGTAAAAGACGGAAAAAAGGCGAAACCTGGTGAAATGAAACAATCTATGTCCTATACGATGGAGTACTTTAGAGATGGTATATTCAAAATGGTAGGCGACGATGGTAGCAAGATGCACCAAGTAAAACGTAAGTAATAGTTAGTAATGGGTTACTTATCAAAAGTAACCTGTATTACATATAAACAATACAATACAATACAATACAATACAAGAGGGGTATTYAATCATGAAAGCAAAGAAACTAGTAGGTTTAGCACTTCCAATCATGTTATTAGCAGGGGTAGGTTGTAACAAAGACAGCGTAGAAGAGAAAAAGACTGATAACTTACAAGTATCAGAAGAGAAGAGTCAAGACGTATCGAAGGTTAAAGCAGAGAAAGAATATAAGTCAAAATTAAACTCTTTAATGAAAGATATTACGAAGGAATCACTGGAGTTAAACGAAATCTTGAATAGTACTAAACCAATAGAAGAAAAAGACACAGAATTTAGAGAGAAGTCACATGCTATATACGAGACAGCAGAAAAGTTAGTTGCGTTAGACCCTGGAGATAAATATCTAGACGTACAAAATACTGTAAAAGAAGTTACGTATGCACTAAGGGAAGGCGTAAGTTCAATAAGAAACGGATTAACTATGAGAGACGGAAGTGTAGTTCAACAAGGTGGGGAGTCAATGGATAAAGCGTCTAAACTAATATTTGAAGTAGATAAAAAGTTGAAAGAGACAAAATAAGGGGTATAACAATGAAACGTAAACTATTAGCAGTTGCATTGCCAGTTATGTTAATTAGTGAGGTAGGTTGTTCTAAAGACAATGCAGAAAAAAAGAAGACTGATAGTTTACAAGTCGTAGTAAATTATAAAACTTCTATACTTGACTTAAGTAAAGCGTTAGAAAGCAAATTATCTACAGAAGAATTAAAAGAGTTACTTATGAATGCTAAAGTTTAATACATAGTAAAAAAGCCGACTCAATTAAGAGCCGGCACTTTCTTTAGATAATAAAAATAAGGGGAGACTAGCATACAATGAATATAGGCATACATTTCCATGTCCCAGAAAATAACAATTTCAATTTGTCCATATTGAAATTACTAGAACCTTTTAATTCTAACAATTTCATGTGGCAAATAGATGATGCTGAAATATACATTAAAGATAAACGCGGTAACTTTACAAATAAGATGTTGTTTGATAATGAACGTTTTATCACTGGACAAGAGTTGGAAGAAACACTGCTAAACAAAGGTTATTATTTAATTTTCTTAACAATGTGTGCTTTTCCTGATATGAAAAAGCACAGTCCAACATGGATAAGAACAGCATCAAACTTTATTAATACTGATTGCGAATTTTTATTAAGTATAGTTGATGGTTTTGATATCAGTATTTTATGTAAAGATGAGTGTTTACTTCAGAACTTGCATCAACATGTTCAAGACCTTGGTTATTTAGATACCAAGTATTTAACAGAACGTACTGCTGGAACGTTTTAACTAAGTCTAAATCAGCTAAAAAAAGAAGGATTCGATAAATCTATCAAATTCTTCTTTTCCATTACTCATTACTTCACATATACATAAGTTGAACTTGCTGTGATATAGAATATATTACCTCTACTGTTTTTCGCCTTATATTGTGGTAAACCATTCACAGATACTTTATCTAGGATAGTAAATCCTAATCCTGCATCTAAAGTACCAGCAACATCTTTATTTTGCCAAGAAGCAGAATCATAGAATCGCAGATTGTCTACTTTAGACACAATACGCTTTCCTGCAATCGGATTAACTGGCTCTTTCTTCTCAAACTTGATGTAAGAAGGATTGTTATATACCCACTGATTTCCCCCAAGATTTAGCCATCCATCTTTTTCACCCCATACTTTATAGGATTCTGGTTTATTTAACTGACGAATAACAGAGTAACTTGCACCTGGTCCCTTGCGAAGATTTACATTGTAACCTTCAATATATGCAATGCCTTCCATATTCGCTACTGGTTCGCCTGGTTTAGATGGTTGTTTCGGAACAGAAACGTCACCGTTATTATACGCACGTTGAACATCCGCACGGAATTGCGCTTCTAATACACCGTGACTGCGTAAATAATCAAGTGGATCTTCATGATCTGTACCGCCAAGATACTTTGTAACATCATAGTGTGTCCACAATCCTTTTTCTACAGATAGATTGTTATCTTTTAAGATTTCAGCTAATAATTTAACGTACTTTTCATATGAGCGTTTAAATTTTCCATAGTCTGCAGTTTCGCAAAGTTCAACATGTACAAAACGCTTATTAGCACCTGAACCAGCCCCATAAGCGATATACTTTGTATCAGCAATTTGAATTGTTTCATTCCAATCTACTGCATAATGTACGAAAGCCGAACGCCAAGTACGAGACTCATACTTTTGAATATTAATAGCTGGAGCTTCTGGAGTTGCTGTACTGTGCGCAACAACGCCTTACCAATAAAAAAATATCAACTATTATGGCAGAGAAAAAGGCAATTCAAATACTTGAAATAGCGAAAAATTCCTATCCAGCCGTTTCTCAAAATGATGTCCTGTGTGACCAACTCAAAGTATACGCAAGACGTTATCAAGAACTTCTTCATCAAAAGGAACGTTGCATTAACAATATGGTACATCTAGCCGAACAACGTGCAGAATATAGTATCATTTTGAGCCTTCCTGGAATTGGGCCAAATACGGCTGTACGCTTAATGGCTGAAATAGGAGATATTAYTCGTTTTGCGAATAACAAGCAATTGAATGCGTATGCCGGTATTGATATACGTCGCTTTCAATCAGGTAAAACTTTTTATAAAGATAAAATTAATAAACGTGGAAATAAACATTTACGAAAACTACTTTTCCTGATTATCCAAAACATGATTAAACAACGACGTTACGGGCGAAATCACATTATAGAGTACTACGATAAATTAAAAACGCAACCWTATAACAARTGTCATAAAGTYGCGTCYATYGCRTGTGTAAATAAGTTAYTGAAGCTYCTCTTYYAYCTTATTACACAYRATAYACACTATGATTATCGGTTAACGGCCTAACATCATAGTTTCATTCATCATATCATATCTCCCCCTAGTAAAAAAACGAATCCATATTAGGGGTATTTAGTATGCGTTATACGTGGATACATGTGTGATATGGATTTTTGATACTCAATCCATCAAAAATCTATAAATACAGGTTGACTAATCGTAAGAAAAGCACTCTGAGTATATCCAACTAGATATGGAGCAATTCATTGACCAATTACAGTCAGGGGAAACATATGAAATTCCTGAGATTTATATTGCAATGTATCAAAAACTTCCTGCAAGACTTATCCTGTATAAATTAACTGAAACACAAATGAAACGTAGGCAAAAGGATTTAGCATCTAAAGAACATAAGAAGCAAATTACCTATACAGAACGCAGTAAGCGGCTTAGCGCAATTAACTTTTATATTACGAATATCCCTTCGGAATACCTACCAAAGGAACAAGTATACGATTTTTACTCCTTACGATGGCAAATTGGCGTGTCCAGATAAGGACACATTATCTAGTTGGTGAAAGTCCAATCGGGAGAATAGACTCCACTCCCGTAGCCTGAGAGGCACCATGAAGTGAAAGCGACATGGCGAAGCCCTCTGACATCACATGCAAAAGGCATGTGGGCAAATCTCCAGGTTGTAACGTACAGTGAACGTAGACGTAGCCTCGTTACACGCAATTCCGGTGGCTGAGACGGTCGATAACGTGCGAAAGCAGCAAGAACTGATCGAAACGAGTCTGGAACGGCAGTTCTCACCGGCGACATGGAGAGAAAGATAATGTGGAAACTGGAGAAGCCCTCGACACCCGATGAAGAAACCTCATCGAGGAGACCGTCTCTATAACCGCGATCGGGAAGTGAGAACGGTAGGTGTCAGGGTGGCGGAGAGATCTGCGTGCAGCAAAACGCGCGGGGAGGGAAGGGTCCGAACCTGTAAATATTTCGTACGACCAAAGGAGGCAAGGGTGCCATGACAAAAACACCTATTACTTTGCAGGAACTAAGGCGACGAAAGCGTAGTATCGGATGGCAGAGATGGAGTAATGAATATCTCTATGTTGTACTGGGGCTCTACTGGGACTGGAAAGTCCATTCCCTTAAAAGCGCAGAGGGATACCGATGAAAGTGTCTGCGATTTGATAGGTCTCATAACCCTTTTGATGAAGTTTACGGGGTGAGCTGCTTGAGGGGAAAACCTCACGAGCAGTTCTTATGGGGAGGAGCTGGAAACGGGTCATAACCGATACCGCGCCAGTTCTTTACCCGACAACTTATCTTTAAAACATGGAAATCATTTTTTCGTATTCATCACTGTAATTCTGTAAAATTAGAACGACTAGAGTGTCATTTATATGGACAATTAATAAGTATTCTTCTTTGCTCCTCCACCATGTTTCAAATGCGCCAATTACTCTTCATCAAGAAGAAACGAGAATTAAGCGAATATAAAACGATTTATATTATAAAAGATTATTTTCTACTTATTTATCAATCTTTACAAAAAGACACCCAGGAATTAACAAAAATATTGTTTCGTCTGTTCAATCTCTTACAGAAAAACGGACGAAAATCCCATAGGTATGAGAAGAAAACAGTATTTGATATCTTAGGTGTCGTCTACAGCTTTTCTATGTCTCATAATCATGTAGCGTAATCGAAAAAATTGAGACCCGATAAGGTTTATTTGGTATGCAAATTTTTAAAGAACTTACACTAGATCTTTAGAAAAAAGAAAGAATCTCACGTTACATTAAACTTGTATAGGCTTAGCTTGATGGGCATGGGGTAATAGGCCCAGATCGTAAAAGGCTATTCCATCACCTCTTCAAAGCGTAACTACAATAAGGACAAGCCAGTTTTGGCTTGTCCTTGTTCCATGCCGCCCGGCGAATTCAAACGGCAATCACACAAAGCCGCTATTCGCCCTAGATCTATCACCCCTGCCACAACGCAGGCTTTGTCACCATGAACCATAACATCGCCATTAAAAGAACAATGTAAATCCAAACAGAACGCTGCAACAATTGAATCAAGGCGTCCTTGTCTTGGCCCGTTTCGCTGAATTTCCGAATGGTCGGCGAAAAGGCGCGGGCCAGGAAAAATAATGAACTCGCCATGAGAATAAGGGTCATCACTATCCAAGGGGTCTTCCAAGTCCAAGGGCCCGCCAGTACAAGCAGAACCCCGGATGCAACCAGCACATGCCCGGCATGCTTGGCCAGCCTGACCGAAAATCGGAATACATCCAGATAAGCCTGCTGTGTTCGGGCCTCTGAAGCCCGCAGTTTTTTGATGAGCGGAAGCAATACAAAAAACGGGCCGATGGATAAGATTACACTGAAAATATGTACATACAGAAGCAGTCGATACAACATGTCCATCCTTATATCACATTAACCTTCGATGGGACGGAACTCATGAACCCAAACTCTCATATTTGGCAGCCACGGCATGCCAGGGTGAAGAGACAGGATAGATTGCTTATATTCCTCCACATTCGCATAGCCTTCTTGACGGGCATGCTCATCAGTCAATTCGCCAAGTGACTGCGAATAGACCTTCTCCACAACATACCGGTGACCTTGAAGCTCCATCACTTCCCCGACATCCGCATATCTCCCGTTGCGGCGAGTAGCCGTTTTCTGTCCTGCAAGCACTTTTTCAATGTCCTCCTGAATCGTGATGAGACGTTCAATCGTACATGTTTTTGGCGGTAAAGCGTTCGTTTCATTTTGGTTTGTCATCTGGGTCACTCTCCTTTTTTCATTTAAGCATAAGCCCACTTTATCATATAAAAAAATTATTCTATATAGCAAGTTTCTACTTAATAGGGATAACAAACTTTGGTTTTGGTGCAAAGAATCTCCTAAACTTGGACATACTGATAGTATTACTCTAGAAAAAGGTGTGTGATCGATATGGAAAAGGAAAATTTGTTCAAATGGAAGCATTATCAGCCGGAGCTAATCTTATTAACAGTAAGGTGGTACCTACGGTACAATTTGAGCTTCCGTAACCTGGTGGAAATGATGGAGGAACGAGGCTTATCCATAGCTCACACAACGATTATGCGATGAGTTCATCAATATGGACCTCAATTAGAAGAGAAAATACGACATCATCTTAAAACAACAAATGATTCATGGAGAGTCGATGAAGCTTATATTAAAGTGAAAGGGCAATGGATGTATTTATATCGTGCCGTTGATTCAGAAGGGAATACTGTGGATTTGAAATAAAGTTTAATCGTTTATAACAAAGTTTAACCGTTTTGAAAAAAGATTAACTGTTTTGAAAAAGGATGCACCTTTACTTACAGGTGGAGAAATGGAATTCTATACGTCATGTTACGCAAACCAGGATGAACTGATTAACATATTCGTTTCACCTTTAATAAATGGAAA
This sequence comes from Bacillus sp. 05T22, assembly GCF_056396765.1. NCBI lineage: Bacteria > Bacillati > Bacillota > Bacilli > Caryophanales > Bacillaceae > Bacillus > Bacillus sp. 05T22. Next base: position 18,762 of record NZ_JBFTMC010000054.1, on the reverse strand, counting down.
ATTTGATAACCTACCGCCTGCCTATATCATGGGAGCTGAAGTTGACTCATTATTAATAGACAGCGTCGAATACCATAACAGACTACAAGAAAATAACATACAATCCGAGCTTGTTATTGAAAAAGGACTAACGCACGCAGCGCTAAGGGCTAGAGGAGTATCGCCTAACGTCCATGACTCATGGGTAAGGTTTTGTAAAAAAGCCTATGATTTAACATGTTAACCGTAAATAAAGATGTAATTATAGTTGTCGATCCCTATTCATCAGGAGCCTTGTACGCAGAAGCGCTAAAATCTTTTGACCTGTGTCCTATTGCATTGATGTCTACAACAGAACCATTAGAGAACTATAAATCATCTTTAAAACTACATGAATTTTTTGATGTTATTGTAAATGATGGTGACATAAGCAAGCTAGTAGATACTATTAAAAAATTAAATCCAAAGTGTATAATTGCAGGCTCTGATCCTGGTGTTGAACTGGCAGAAACCTTAGCAGGTATAATAACTCCATCATTTTCCAATGATAAGTACTTAACAGATGTAACAAGGCATAAAGGTAACATGCACAAGGCTTTAGTGTCTAACAATTTACCGACCATAAATCAGATATGTACAAATGACATCGTTGAGGTTGAGAATTGGCTAGAAACAGTCAAAAATAAAGATATCGTAATAAAGCCTCCTAAAAGCGCTGGTACAGATGGAGTAACGAGGGTTAAAAACGGAGATGACTGGAAAAAAGTCTTTAATGAGCTTCTTGGAAAAATGAATAAATTAAATATAGTAAATGAAGAATTAGTAGTACAAGAATACGTAGTAGGCGTCGAATACGTGGTTGATTTTTTTAGTTATGAAGGCAATCATGTAGTTTGCGATATATGCAGATATAAAAAGAGCGATAATGGCAGTTTAATGGCTATATATGACTATATGGAGTGGGTTTCTGCAGAAGATATAGACTATGAAAATATAGTAGAATACGCTAAACAAGTTCTAGACGCAATTGGTATAAATTTTGGACCATCACACCTTGAACTTATGTTAACTGAAGACGGACCGAGATTGATTGAGGTAGGAGCAAGGCTACATGGGGGAGGTCATCCTAATTTTTGTAAAATAGCAACGGGTGATAGTCCACTAGACAAAACAGTGCGATATCCGGCAGGTTGCTATAAAGAGGTATCAAAAGACTATACGTTAAACACAAATGTAACCATTGTGTTTTTAATATGTAAGAAATCTGGATTTGTTAAAGATATCTCGGTGTTAGACGATATTAAAAAACTACCTAGTTATCACTTTTCTTCTATAAATATACAAGAAGGGCAATATATAGAGCAAACAAAAGACTTATTTGATAGCTTCTCTATAGGGTTTGTTGCGCTGTGTCACAAAAACAAGGATCAAATTGAATCAGACTATATAAGTATAGTGAACGCTGTAGACAAAGCCTTAAATTAATCAAAACCACCCGTCATGAGCGGGTGGTTTTAATGATACAACAAATGATCCACTCCAAGTGTATATTTGTGACGAGTTGAATTCAAACCTGATACCTGGCTTCACAGATTTTTCATCTTCTCCAATCATATGAATCAGACTACGTATGATTACATAACAACTCGTCATTGTAATTTCGTTATCTTGCTGTTACATTTCAAAATGCTTACAATAACTTGCTTTCAGGGTTTCCAGGTTTATACTGAAGCTAGAGGTGATTCAAAATGACATACGATTGGAAAACGAATCCGAACCGAACTAATCAGCAACCAGACTCTGACAAGCCAATTCTATCCGTCCCTGTTTCTGATGAACAATGGCAGGCTGTTGTCAATAATAATGCTTCTTATGACGGACAATTTTTTTATGCAGTGAAAACAACAGGGATTTTTTGTCGCCCTTCTTGCAAATCAAGAGTACCCAAAAGAGAAAACATTGGCTTTTTTGAAAATGCTGATCAAGCACTAGCCGCACATTTTCGTCCTTGCAAACGGTGCAAGCCAACCGGGCAAAGATTGCCCGATGAGGAGTGGATTGCTTTCATAACTGAATATGTGGATAGCCACTGCGATGAAAAGTTGACGCTTGAAGTCCTTGCGCTTCTGAGTCATGGAACCCCTTATCACTTGCATAGAACCTTTAAAAAAATCAAAGGCATGACCCCGGTGGACTACATCCAGCATGTTCGAATAGAAAAGGCGAAAATGTTATTGACTACTTTTGATGACCCAGTTTCTGAAGTTGGTGAGTCTGTCGGACTTTCCAATACACCATATTTTATCACGCTGTTTAAGAGGAAAACGGGACAAACGCCGGAAGCTTACCGTAGACAGCAAAAACAACACTTGAAGGAGGCGTTTTCAAATGGCACCTAAAAAAAGCAGTTCTCTCTATTGGTCCTTGTTTTCTTATGAAAACTGGAAGATGTACATTGCCGCAACAAAAAATGGCTTATGTTTTGTCGGATCGCAAAATCAGCCATTCAAAGAATTGGTGAAATGGGCAAATCATTACTTGCCTGGAAACGACCTGATTCGAGATGACGAAAAATTGCAACCCTTTGCAGATGAGCTTGTTCGTTATTTTCAAGGTAAGCTCAATCGGTTCACCATTCCAATCTTTTATCACGGCACACCTTTTCAGGAAGCCGTATGGAAGGCACTATGTGATATTCCGTACGGTCAAACTCAATCCTATTCGGATATTGCTCAACAAATTCTAAAACCGACAGCGGTTCGGGCAATTGGGAGGGCCATTGGAGCAAATCCGATCCTTATTACTGTTCCATGCCATCGTGTTATCGGCAAAAATGGATCGCTGACGGGCTATGGCGGCGGAATGGAAATGAAAACGCAACTGCTGGAACTTGAACGAGGCTTCACAAACAATGGGAAGGAGTTACAACATGTCTGATCAGCATATAGCATCTTTAGCCGAACTCAACTGGGCCGAGCTACATCAAATGCTTGATAAACAGGGCTACGCCAAACTGCCGCCTCTTCTAAATGCGGACTCATGTGCGTGTCTAATCAAAGGCTATGAAGACGATTCCCTATATCGCAAGACCATCGACATGACACGATATCGTTTTGGAATCGGGGAGTACAAATATTATCATACGCCTCTTCCTGATCGGTTACAACAAATCCGTGATAACTTGTATCCAGAGCTAGCCAAAGCGGCCAATCGCTGGCTGGAACAGTTGAATAGATCACCCGAGTACCCAGAAACCCTGGAGATGTTTCTTGATCAATGTCACCAGGCGGGGCAGAATCGCCCTACTCCGCTGATTTTGAAATACGAAGCAGGGGGCTACAATTGTCTCCATCAGGATTTGTACGGGGATATCTTCTTCCCTTTTCAAGTCGTGTTTACTCTGAACCAACGGAACAAAGACTATACAGGCGGTGAATTTTTACTCATCGAACAGCGACCACGGGCACAGAGCAGAGGTCATGTCATTACGCTTAATCGAGGTGGAGGTCTCATTTTTCCAACTCAATATCGACCGGTATTGGGTACGCGTGGCTCTGCGACATGGCGTTGGTACCGTCAACTCGGGAATGCGGTATAGTCTGGGGGTTATATTTCATGATGCGAAGTGAACCCAAACTCAAATTACATCCTTATAAGTATGTAACAATTCAGAATTGCTGCTTCTTCTCCAATCCGTACGCCAGATATGATTTAGTAGGTGATTGGGTATGACAATCGAGTATTTATATAAAACGCCCAAAACACTGCTGAATAAGGGAACTGTTTTTTTGTCGGGCTATAGCCATTCGTTGAATCCCTATACGGGATGTGCGTTCGCCTGCTCGTATTGCTATGTGCGGCAAATGCCTGTCTCCGCCTTTCGTAACTCGGAATGGGGGACTTGGGTAGATATTAAAAAAGATGCTGCACTCACATTCCAAAAAGAATTGCTTAGAGCTAAGGCCAAAGGCCCGGTCACCATCTTCATGTCATCCAGTACGGACCCGTATCAACCAATCGAACATAAGGAGAAAATTACGCAGTCTTTACTGGAAATTATGGTGGACAATCCCCCGGACTTCTTGCTTGTTCAAACACGAAGTCCGCTTGTCCGCAGGGACATGAAGATGCTGCAACAGTTGGGAACCAAGGTTCGGGTAAGTATGACAGTAGAGACCGATAGGGAAGATATTCGCAAGCATTTTACCCCCTATGCTCCCCCTATTCCAGCAAGACTTAAAACACTCCAACTGCTTGCTGAATTCGGTATTCCTGCACAGGTTGCCATCGCACCCGTATTACCAAGTAGCGAGGGATTTGCTGAAATATTGCGTCCCTTGGTTAACCGAGTATGTATTGACGATTATTTTATGGGGGACGGCAGCGGTGGTAAACGAACACACAGGATGGACTTACAAGCGTTATATAGAAATCTAGAAATGGAAGAATGATATCATCCATCCGTCTATCAATTGGTTTATAAACGAATACGGCAGTATTTTTCGGAAGATGAACTTTTCATTAGCCAGAAGGGTTTCGAGCCCTAACGTTATAATAGTAAACATCAAGTTTTCATTTTGGAACTAAAATCGCTTTTATAACAGGTTTCGAATTTTTATGTGGTACAGACATTAGATGAAAGATAAGTTTCGCCTGATCTTACTTATATCGTAAACTTGGTAATTTATAAATATGAATTAGTGGGGGGTTATTATGAAAAATAGCAAACATTTTAATTTTCACAAGCTTTGGCTAGGACAGTCTATAAGTTTGTTAGGTACCCAGTTTACAATAGTAGCTTTGCCTCTTTTTGCATTAGAGGTGCTACAAACAAGTGAGGCAAATGCTGCCATGCTTCGTGGGATTATATTCATACCCTACCTAATTTTCGGATTAGTAGCCGGTGCTTTGATAGACATCCTTCATAGAAAAAATGTTTTGCTAATTTGTAGTATATGTCAAGGCGTTTTATTTTTATCAGTATTCATACTGACTGTAACAAATATAATAACGTTCCCTTTATTGGTGTTTCTCATGTTTTTAAATGGAATATTTACCACGTTTTACAACATTGCAATTCCTTCTTTCTTACCGGAAATATTAACAGATAAAGATAACTTAAAAAAAGGAAATGCACAACTAGCACTTTCAGAGTCTCTTTCTATAGTAATTGGTCCTATGCTAGCAGGAATCGTTATTACTCTAGTTGGATTAACAGGCTCTTTCACTGTTGACGCAGTAACGTATTTTGTTTGTTTTGTGTTTGTATTATTTATTTCAAAGTTTAAACCGCATACAGAGGGCTCTTTAAAAAACGTAAATATAAAATCCGTATACAAAGACATATATGAAGGTTTGATATATTTTAAAAAACACCCTGTATTGGAACCAATTGTAAGCTGTGGCGCTGTTTACGGTTTTTTTAAATACATACTAAATAGCATTTTAGTAATATTCCTTTATAAGGTAATGGGTCTATCTGAACTTGAAATAGGCTTTGTTGTAGGTTCAGCAGCGGTGGGATTTTTAATAGGCAATACGATACTCATGAAAAAAAGTCAACAAATTAATAATACAAAAATGCTTATTTATAGCGCTACTGTATCAGTTATCGGTCTGGCCTTTATACCGATAATGGGATATTTGGGAACCGTTTACGGTATAGTAGCTGCAAGTATCATACATGGTATGGGAGAAGGTGTATTTGGCCCTTACGCTGCAACCATACGACAACTTGCTTCACCAAGTCACATGCTAGGCAGAGTAAATGCTGTACAGCGTACGCTTAATTGGGGAGCTTGGGCATTGGGAAGTTTTGCTAGTGCATTTTTAGTTTCTATATCTGGGCTTCAAACTACGTTATTTATAGGGGGCTTCGGAACAACATTGTGTTTAATGGTGTTGTTAAGGCGAGGCGTATCAAAAGGAACCGACATTGAATATACGAGTTCATTTTAGAGGAGATGATTATGATGTATAAGGTATCAAAAGGAACTGACATAGAAAATACACCACACATTTTATTTATAGGGGGATGGACAAAACCTATACAAGATGCTTTAGACAGTGGGTATACTGTTTCGTATATAGGGTCTTACACTAAACACATATATTTTGATGGAACTATCTTAGAAAAGTGTTTCTATAAAAAAGAAATAGACACAACAAACATACCCTTGTCTGTATACTATGCTGAAGAATTATACAAAGAGAAACCATTTGATGTGGTTGTATCTTTCAACGAAACAGCCTTAGATACGGCTTGCATAATTGCAAAGATTTTTAATGTTAAAGGACCTTCTTACAATGCTAATATGATAACCCGCAATAAAGACATGATGCGTGAAATTCTAGCAGGCAAAGACTTTTCGATAGATTCGACAGTTTGCAATAACATTAAAGACATTGATGAATTTTTGAACAAAAAAGATAGTATTATAATAAAGCCCCCGATTGGCGCAGGTGGTAAAGGAGTGTCTAAGCTAGACACGGGAGATGACGTAGAGGTATTTATTAAAGATAATGGTATTCAACTACCTGTTTTAGTGGAAGATTACGTTGAAGGTGACGTAGTTTATACGGTCGAAACCGTTTCTTATAACAAAAAACACTCTATACTAGCTATATCAGCTGAAATATTTAAAGAAGATACGTTTATAATAAACTATACTATTATGCCGGCACCTATAGATGAATCTCAAAAAAAATTAATTATTGAGAAAGTAATGCTATTTTTGGACGACATGCAAATGGAAGACGGCATTACTCATACAGAAGTAAAGATAGACAAACAAAATAAGCCAATAATCATAGAGTCTCAAGTTAGGATAGGTGGTGGTAACATCTGGAAAATGGTAGAACTAACAACCGGCATATCTCAATTTGGATACTATTATGATGCGTTAGCTACTGAGACTATAGATGAATTTAGATGTATACCTTCAAAATGTCAAGCTATGTCTTTAAGCTTGATTCCAAAACCAGGTTGCTTAAAAGAAATCAAGTATAAAGGGTTAGCTAACATATCCGAGGTCATATTAATTGATCTATTAGTAAAAGAGGGTGACACCATACCAACTATTGTAGACAGTACTCAACGCAAAGGAAGTATATTATTTGCGGCTAATGATATAGAACATATGTATGAAGTTGCAGATAAAATATGTGACAATATAACGTTTGTTTATCAGGATTTGTCAGAATGGAAACCTTCTTTTAAAAAAAATATTTAAAAAGGAATGTGGCACATGACTGGTCTATGTCAAGAAACAGGATAATTTAAACCACGTGTGTCTATTAACCAAAAAATTGGAAGACTAGTCTCGTGAATAAGTTCATAGCTTTTCAAGATCAATTACAACGAGCCAGTGCACTTAACATAATAATTAATGCTATAAACGTATGGAATACAGTTTACATGGAAAAAGCAGTAGAAGAACTGAAGAAAAAGGGTGAATTCCAAGAAGATTTAATGCCGTATATATGGCCTTTAGGTTGGGAACATATCAATTTCTTAGGAGAATATAAGTTTGAAGAATTGTATTCAACCAATTTACAAACATTACGTCCTTTAAATATTAACGAGCCGGTTTACTCTTAGCGGGGTAAAACTCGGCTTTTTTTGTATTAAAATGTGCTTAGCGTGGTTTTTTTCCGAAATGCTGGCGGTACCCCGTTTAAAAAACAATAAAGTTGATTAAAAATCTTTATATCACTATGGGACAGGTCATTGAACAAAAAAGTCCACATAACTCAAAAATATCCTTTTAAAAAAGTTCTTGAAAAACATTTTAAATAGAATTACCTTATCTAAGAAAGGGGGACTAAAATATGAAAATAACTATTGAAGAATTACCTGAATCAAAGATTGCTTATTTTCGAAATATTGGGGAGTATGGTGAAAAGCAAAATAAAGAATTAATGGAGTCGTTTAAAAGGTGGGCACAGTTGAATGGTGTATTTGATAATTCTACAATTTTAGGTATACCACAGGATAACCCTGAGGTTACTCCTAAAAAGGAATGTCGTTATGATATTTGCGTTATTATAAATAAAGATTTTAATGTGGCAGAACCGGCTCAAGTTGGTAAATTTTCTGGTGGAAAATACGCTATTTTCTTGCTTGATCATACAAAAGAGGCGATCAATGAATTTTGGGGGAATATTTTTTCTGAAATAGAAAAAAATAATCTATCAATAAGAAAACAACCAATTGTAGAAAGATATACTTCACAAATGATTGATAATCATTTGTGTGAAATATTAGTTCCTATACAGTAACAGATTTTCTGACACTACCCCTTAGATGAGTTTGTAAATAAATGTACTTAAACTAACAGGGGGCTTTAGAGGAATAAAATTAAAGAACTTTATTATCTTTTTTATAAATAAGTTTGTGGGAATTAATACTTTTTTAAACAACTTTACATAGCCTTACCACATTCAATATGTAGTAAGGCTATTGTCGTTTATATTGAAATTAAACATCTTTATTATTACTAAACAATAGCGTTGTTAAAAACGGGGAAATTGTCTTGAAAATGGTCCTACCGTCAGGAAAATGCGCATTTTCCTGACGGTACCCGATGAAGGAGTTTTATAAAAAAACAAAAAATCCGATTTTAAACCAGATTGGAAATAAAAGTAAGTCTATGACCTGTTTTTACACGTATCTCGGCTGTACCCGAAAAGGACTTCACATCTGAAGTCCTTTTCGTTCGCTCTTGATTAATTGTTTTCACCATTAATCTACGGTAGAGACATAGCATGAGTATTATTAGTATCTAAACTTAATGATAGTGATTTATAACTATACTAAGAAATAAATTCCTTTAGCTAGTAACAAGAAAAAGACAATGAGCGGCGGCATAAGAAGCCAACTAAGTAAGAAAACTAGAAACATTTTCTTTAATGGAATGCCTTCTTTATTTTTTAATAAGTAAATAATCCAAATTGAATATGGTAGTATGAATAGAACGGACGTTATGACACCCGGCACATATTTGGAAAATATAATACTCGATACAGTATGCATAATTCCATTTGCAAATATAATCGTTAAGATTAATATCATCAATCGTTCTAGTAGTGCAGTTTTATTCATATAATAAGAAATTGTAATTATCGTTACAAAGAGCGTTAATAATACAATGGCAATAAGAAAAATATGTGGCTCGTGGAATCCTTTTCCTATTCTATTGCTTAAAAATTCGTTCATTTGGGATAGGAATAAATATTCCTCTGTATTATGCAATGTGAAAATAATGGGAAGTAACCAAAAAAGTTTGTAAACTGTTTTATATTTCATACGGTATCTTTCCTTTCATATAGTATCTTTGTTGGACATGTACTGCGAGTTCTCTGTAATTCTCTTTATTTCCAATGTTCTCTTGGCATATCGTGTATGATACGTTTACTTGAATCTCTGATAATTACAAATAGTTCACCTCATAATAATTATTAACTAATATTTTATCAGAAAAAATACCTATATTAAAAAATTAAACACCAAGAGCATTGAAATGTAACTTATAAACTCAATAATGGGATATGATATTAATGAAGGATGTTGTGTAAATTGTATTCCTACTCTTTGCATTAACATTGCAATCACATAAAACAATGATATTACGGGCGTTGTTGGGATTTTAAGATGATCCAAGTTTTCCCTATCTTTTTAGCTTTTACTTTTCCTTTTCAATCAGAAAAACAAAAAGAACTTGTAGCAATCACTACAAGTTCTTTTTGCGATAATGACAGTAAGGGTAAAACAAACTATTTTAACAGACACCATAGGGAAACTACTAGGATAATGGTTTGACAAGTTCATTATATAACAAATATTAACATTTTAAGATTTTATTTTTGAAAATTTTGTTAATTTGAAAACAAAACAGTTCATCGTGATTATATTCCTAAAAAAATCCATCTGTTTATTTCGTATAAAACACTTTAAATCAGCGTCGATATCATAATAAATTAGTAAAAATATAGATAAAGGTAAATAGAGAAGAATAGGGTATTCTTACAGAAAAACATATATTTATATTCAATAGTAATTTATACATACAAAATGAAAGTATATTTATGCCCACCTATAAACTATAAAAACAGACATTTGTTAACTATCTCTATTTTCGTTCGTTGTGTTCGTTTGTTTTGTTACCCTTTATTATCCCTTAACAATAAATAAGACGCTAAACCGATCACGGTAGCGTCTAACGAAGTAACTATAGAATTAATCATTAATAAGTATATCTGGCCCCTGCCTCAACATATATGCAAAACTAGAAATAAACACTATGCAAAATATAATAACAGAAGGCCATATATTAAAATAAAATCCTTTACCTGCAATTAATCCGTATATGTTTTGGAACAAGAAATTAGCACCTATGATAATGCCCCCTAATATCGAGCTGACCACAATGCTGATTAAATAAAATTTAAATTTCTGAAACATTTTCCCTCTACCCCCTTTCTAAAATCAACTTTATTTAGTCCGTTTTAGAAAATTATACCATTCTCATTTTTTATATCCTGAAATCTAGATACATTTAAGGATATTTTAAGAAAAGGAAGTGGAAGTACTATCTCTTCAAATGTCCATTTGGTTCAATAAAAAAAGAGCACTACAATGTGCTCGTCCAATACGATTATAAAGAATGATTCGTAATTTTAATATATGCTTGTCTCATTCAATGTTTAACTAGTTTAATGTGTAATTTCTATATAACAAAGAAAAAAACACCCGTTTTGGATGCTTTTAAATCTTTTCTATAACATAAACCATTGTCTTTTTTGATGGTGCATGATAAGAGTAACCTTGATTTTTATGAACATATATTTCATATTTACCTATCACTTGAAATCTTTCTGTTTCAGAATCACCGAACTTTGTTACAGAATCGCATAAAATAGTTAATTCTTTTCTATTACTGCATAACAAATTAGAAATTTGTTTTTCGATATATACTCCCCCTACCGCTAATTCTTTCAACATTTCTCCATATTGCATAATTTCTCCACCTTTCCCAATCTATTCATTCAACAAAAACCATAATTATCCTTTTATTCAAATGAACAAAAAGCCATCACCGAAGTGACAGCTCTAAAGAGGGTTCTGTTGCAAAGTTTTCTAAACTACGCTAAACTCTGAAAAAAACCAAGGAGAATGACAGATGAGATATTTTAAAGGGAAACAATTCAAAAAAGATATTATTTTGGTAGCCGTTGGCTACTATTGTCGTTTTTCTTTAAGTTATCGCAATGTGTCTGAAATTCTGAAGGAGCGTGGTATTTCTGTCCACCCTACAACTATCATGCGTTGGGTACATGAATATGGAAATCTTATGTATCAAATTTGAAAAAAGAAAAACAAAAAAGTACTGTTATCTTGGCGTTTGGATGAAACCTATATCAAGGTTAAAGGAAAGTGGTGTTATTTATATCGTGCCATTGACAAAGAAGGGCAAACGCTTGATGTTCTCCTTCGTAAGAAACGAAATACACAAGCAGCTTCGATAGGAGATCATGGTGGATCTCCTGTTTATACTCATGCTGATCATTGGTCTCAAAGTTACTCACATGGAAACACTGATATAAAGGTTAAATACTTTAGAGAAAAGACTTTGTTATAATTTGGAAGGCACTRAAAAAGTGTTTGCTTTGAAAAAATAACACGAATTTTATCAATATGTTGAAAAGAAAAAGGAGTCCATTACCTGTATATAGTAGGTGATGAACTCCTTTTTCTTATGAAGTGGACTTTTTCAGTGGCCTAATAATTTGCAAGGTCTTTTTTCTTTGTGAAGAGTATACTTACTTTCATATCTTCCAAATGTTCTGCAGATATCCCAGATTGTTTCAATCGTTTGTTTAGATTTTTATCTATTCTATCTCCCTAGTATACTTCCTATAAGTAGTTTAACGTATGTTAGATTTTTACAGGGATATTAAACCTTATTGTTCGCGATTTGTAATTATATAATGATAAAATTATGGAAGGGTACATAGAAAATAGAATGTAAAGGGGAGAGGTTGGATGAAATCGACAGGTGTTATAAGAAAAGTTGATGAGCTTGGTCGTATAGTAATCCCTATGGAACTCAGACAAACCTTAGGCATCGTAGAAAAGGATCCAATAGAAATATTTGTGGATGATGAAAAAATTGTATTACAAAAGTATAAACTTTCGGGAGCTTGTGTGATTACTGGTTAAGTTTCTGAAAAAAACTTCAAATTAGCTGAAGGTAAAATGCTACAGAGTCCTGAAGGTGCTGACCTGTTAATAAAGGAATTACAACAATTCCTAGTAAAATAAAAGATAAAAAGAACCCGCTACATACTAGCGGGTTCTTTTATCATCTCTTATGTGTCGGTTTGAAATAAAGTTGTACTAGTTATAAGAAAGTCGTACCGTTTATAAAAAAGATGTACTGTTATTTAGTGATAATAAAGTTGTTTAGTTTACAATAAAGTCGATTAAAAACAAATAATGTTGTTTAAAAAAATGGGATAATAATCAGAACCCACGTCATCTTTTAATGATTCTCGGTATAATAAAAGTAAGAATATTTCGATATTCGGTTAGTTAAGAAAAGGATAGGAAAATTATCAAAAGGGGAGTTGAATTTATGGCTTTAAATCACGAATTTGGCGTAATTAATGACATCAATAATCAAAAAACTTACGAGAGTTACACTCCAGATGTACATGACTGTATTTCTGTAGATGATCATATTATCGAAAATTTACTTAAACCCTTATCGACAATGAAAACGTATTTTTATTCGTTAAAACGTCCCGAATACGGTTTAGCGTATTCCGGTATTACGGTTATTCCACCTGAATCATTATCTCAATTCTTAGATGTGGTTATATCTTACAAAGATATGAGGCAATCTGTTAATCTTAACGAATTAGCTAAAAAAATTATTCAAGCAAAAGAAGAGGATAAATATATGATTCACTTTGGAATTTAATTTCTGAAATTAAACAACTTTATTATTCCTAAACATCATAGAATTGAAGAAAAACTGTGTTTTTTAAACATCTTTAATAACCATCTGTCAAAGTGATTGATAGATGGTTATTGTATTTCTAAGAACAAAATTAAACAATTTTATTATCTCTACACAACTGTTTGTAAAAAAGTTTAATCAAAAACCCTGTTTAAAATGCAGGATTTTTCTTGTTCCATAATCGGGCCAGATTGTTGAGGGAGAGTTGCCGATTTTACAGAAGGTAAATTAGTTTAAGCTTAATGGTGGTGAACCGTATCATAAGTAATTGAGTTTTATTGTTCAAGTTTTACCATTTAAATGGCATTCATTATTTAATTTCCATTCAAATACCTCCCGATGTTTTACAAGCAGTCAATCGTATTAAAAGGCCGACATATACTAGTTTGGAGAATCAAACATTGTATATGTCGGCCYTTATTTAATGGTCAGTAATGTTTAATCGTTTTCATGATGTATGAATTATCCCCATAGGTACTGTATTTTGGCGACCGTTCCCCTTTTGATTCTGGAATGCGGTAAGAACGATCGGCTATCATCCACTCTATAGAATCCTTAGCATTTACGGTTACCTTTACATGTAACTCTTCGGCTTGACCTAGAACGTAATTGAATTCAAATGGCGATTCCTTTGTGAATTCTTTTTGCTTCAACTCCACTTCTTTTCCATTGATGATCAGTTGAGATACATTCATCGTTGAAAAAGACTCCATTAACAATTCTTCAGCATTGCGATTCGTTTTCAATTGGTATTCTATTGTCCGCTTGGCACCTTCAACCTTATCAGATAATACCGTCACACTAGGTGCTTCCATGCTATATAAATCAGCCTGGGTATAACTTGCATCCCAGTTTAAAATAGGGAAAAATTCTGACGTATGGCCTTTCTTCACATTTTCATTAATATAATTCGATGTATATTCATCTAATGGCTGACGGGCTGCCCAATATGCTTTGTTTGAATCTGCATCCATAAAATAAGCAATATCGCTTGCTTGTGGATGTTCTGCTGTCGGCATGTTATTTAGGCTGATACTGTTAGTGATCATGACCAATAATCCTGTAACTAAGAAGATGGATGGTATCACCCAATTGAATTTTATTTTTAAGGTGGTGAAAATAGATACCAGCATGGCACCTAAAAGAGAAACAAGGACCATGAGCACACCAGCCATATGCATGGATATGAGTCCTTCAAAGAGATAAATAACTGGTGATAGAATAAGAAATGCCGGGATGGCAAAACCAGCTGTAACAAGATAACTCTTCCATGAATGCTCATCTAAACGAATCAAAATATTGACGCAGATTAGAGCAAATAATAGTGGCCACGCAAACACATAACTGCCTGCTTGGAGCAGAAAACTCGAGGCAGCTAAAAGGGTTAACCAAAGAAATAAGGCACCCATCATTAAGCTGCCTGTTTTGATTTTTTTATGAGCCAACCCATAAAGGATAGTCAAGAAAGCAAAGATAATAATGGAAAAACTGATGAAGTAAAGGGTACCAACCGTCTTATCGGTTCCCATTAACCATTCTTGATCCGTAAAAATAAAGGTGAGTACGGACCATAATCCTGATCCGATGGCAAAAGACCCGATGATGCCAATAATGAAAACAAGAAAACCTGCAAATGTTCCAAGAAGGGATAGTTTCTTAAGCCAATATCCATGTACGGCCGTAACGGCAAAAAGAATAACCGCCAACAGCATAATCGGAATGACAAGTTTGTCTGAGTAGGTAATCATGTTGGAACCCAAAATGTTAAAGAAAACTTGATTCCCTTCATGAGTTTGAGTGAGATCGACGTTTCCAAAATGGGTAACAAGATGTAACATATATTCGCCGTGATGCTGGAGACTTTCTAAACTTAGCTCTTGARAGTTATCGCTGGTTGTATGATAATGGCTAACCCCATCACCAAAGGCAAAATTTAATCCTTTAAGACCGGCTTCTTTAAACACGCTGAAATCAGTATCATTTGGCATTTGCTTATATAAACTATAAAGGAAGGAATGAGTGACAGGTGTGTAAGTACCTTGAACGAACTCCTTAACTAGCCAACTATTGTTATCACTTGTTTCAAACATAAAAGAGGGACCTTCGTTTCCCCGTGCCTCAAAGTTTAACACTAATCCGACATCATTTACCCAAGGATGTCCCTCTACAAATGCTTTTGCTCCAAGTAATCCATTTTCTTCTCCGTCTGTTAAGAGTATAATGACATCGTTTTGAAGAGGTGCCATTTCCTTTAAGGCCCTTACTGTTTCTAAGATGGCAGCCACTCCCGCGCCATCATCGGCTGCACCTGGTGATCCTGGTTCAGAATCATAATGTGCAACAAGCATAATCGCTTTTGTAGAGTTCGTTCCTTCTATTTTGGCAACAATGTTTTCCACTGTGCCGCCTACTATCCATCTGCCAATACTATTTAAAGAATTGGCTTTTTGGATTTCAGGATTTAATCCTAACTCTTCTAAACTGTGAACAAGATAGTCTCGAACTCTGTCATGTTCTACCGATCCAAGAGGATGTGGTTTTACAGCAAACTCTTTTAAATGGGAGAGTGCTCTCTCTGCAGAAAACTCATTTGCTGAACCAGTAGCTGGTACAACCTTTGGTGGCTGAAGTTGTAATAAACTCACAAAAATAGTTCCAATAAGAATAGCCACAACAGCAATGAAAATAAGTGCATTTTTTTTCGTGTCTTCACGAGCTTGTAGCTTCGTTTGGGTAGATGGCACTGGTTCCAATTAAATTTCCTCCTTAAAGTTGAGAAAATTTTTTTCTAGCGAAGTATAAAGTGTAAACAATCAACCAGGGACGATTTTAGATAAAGCAAGTAAATTCAAGTTTTGGCAGCTTCCTTTTTTCATGACTGCCGTATTTCCGTTATTATTCTTGGTAGTATAAGATTGAATTTTGTTCTTTTGGAATAAGCGTGGTGGTTTGTTCTGTTCTTTGCCTTGCTCTTGGTTTGTTGATACCTGCGTTATATAGTCTCTATATTTATAATGGGATGATGAAATAAAATATACCTAGTTAAGTATCTTATTTAAGCAATCGGGGGCAATTCTCTAATATGAATTGTGCCTTTCCTTTTGGTATAGGGCGCTTTAATGGAGGAAAGATCACAAAAATGATCATACTTTTTTATGAAAGATAAATAGTCAATCTCAAAAATGGATTCTTTTTCTTTATCGTAAAATATGGGTTTGTGAGGTATTTTTAATCAAACTTTATTTCAAAGCTACATTTATCTCTTCAAGCAAAGAATTTTAAATGTGTTTTGATCAATTTTTTTCAAAAATGGTTTTATTTATCTGCTGTAATTTAATTTGTTTTGGAAACCGGATGTAGAAAATGGAAGTCTAATAAAAAAGCTTTAAGATGATTACATTAATTCAAACAATAAGTGATTTTGTCGACAAAATACGACGAATTGGTAAAGCCTTATTTGTTATATTAATTTTGTATAATCGGATAAATATGGAATTATGAAAGCTGAATTTACTAGAAGGAATAATAAATGAGGATTTGTTAGAAGCGATGAAGAAACGTTAGCTAACTACTTTAGGGTGGCTTTCAACAGTGAAAAATTATACAACATTTAGCAATGTAAATAAGGATTTTTATAAGGTGCTCGATTTTATGTAAAGGAATAGATTGAAATAGAAAATTAGGGTAGGGATGAGTCTAGTGATGGAAGATAATCTTAGAAAAATTCAACATTTGCTTAAGGTTGGCAATGCTGACCAGGCAATGAAAGAAGCGGAAATGCTAATAAAGGGAGCAGCAGAGGATGCTTCCGCGTATCTTTGTTTAAGTTATGTTTATTTTTATGGATTTAACGATAATGATAATGCGAGTAAGTATATAGAAAAGGCACTTAAATTGGAGTATTTAAATGAACAAGTGCTCTCGGTAGGATTAGATATTTTCTGTGCTCAAAACAAATATAAAAGAGTAAGGGAACTCGCAGAGATTGGACTAAAAAACTATCCTGAAAATGGAAAGTTTAATTTCTACATGGGTGAAGCTGTTAGATGTTTTGAACCCATTAAGAATTCACTGGTGTATTTCGAGAAAGCGATAGCGCTGGAACCTGAAAATGAAATTTATGTAGGAAAGTATGCGTATATTCTTTTTACTTCTTTCCCTAAAAGGCAAGAGGAGGCATTAAAGGCAGAACAGCGCGCTTTGAATTTAAATCCGGAAAATACAATCAACCTTGTTTTGTTCGCAACTGCAGCAACGTACCAAGGGAATTTTAAAAAAGCAAGGATGTTAGCGGAAGTAGCGATGCGGCTAGATCCATATAATAAGGACGCATATTTGATTTATAAGAAGACGATTGGGACAAAAAATGGGTTTTGTGATTTTTCCGTAAGGTTTGCACATGTTTTAGGGCTACCTATCTCAAAATTCTGTTCGTTATTTACGTTTGTATATTTCAAGAATAAAAACTTATATTATTCTTTATACTTTTTGAGTTCATTTGTTTTTGGGATGCTGCCTATATATTTAATAGGTTGGTATGCAAGTAGCATTTATATTATACTTTTTGGAATGTATTTCATTTCTTCTAAAATTCAAGAGAAGATTTACAAAGAAGTTGGTTTAGGAACACCGTTCGATGCGAAAGATAATCTACGTAGTAATCAAAATACAAAAGAACAAGAAATTTCTAAAATGGAGCGTAAGGTTGATAAAGTAAAACCTACGACAGGCTCAACAAATAAGTTATCACCAGAAGAGCATATGGAAATCCAATCGTATTCAAATATTGAATATCCACGATATAACACGTGGTATATTTGTTTGTTAATTATATTGTCTCTTTTACTCATTTTGCGTGTCGGGAAATTCTATAACCCTTATCATAAAGAACATAAAAATAATGTGCCGAATATTAGCGAAGAACAGCTGAAGAGTTATAAGCCTTATCAGGATGAAAATGCGGTGCCGAATATTCATGAAGAAAAACGGAGTAGTTTAATTATATCTAAGGATAAAATACAGAAACAAGAGGAGCTAGATCTAATTTATATGATTTCGTCAGCACTAGGTTCATTAGAAACAAGTGACTTTAGTGAGAACTCGCTTCGTCAATTTATAACGGATAGTTATGTGCCTATTGTTATGGAAAAGGCGGGACAACAAAGTATACAGAAATTAAGAAGTGAATATCTTGCAAGAATATATAAAGAAGGAACAAAGGTATACGTATTAACGAAAAGTGATGATAGTACTTCAATCATAGAAATGTCAGAGGAAAAAATTAATCATATTTACGGTGAGAATTGGAATAAAAGTGAGCACGAAATAAATACATATCATGAATTACTTGATAAGTTTAAAATGGAAGGTGTACAGAAAGAGTGAAATTTGACTTGACATGTTAATACGGGTTTTGGTGCAAAGAATCTCCTAAACTTGGACATACTGATAGTATTACTCTAGAAAAAGGTGTGTGATCGATATGGAAAAGGAAAATTTGTTCAAATGGAAGCATTATCAGCCTGAACTCATCTTATTAACAGTAAGGTGGTACCTACGGTACAATTTGAGCTTCCGTAACCTGGTGGAAATGATGGAGGAACGAGGCTTATCCATAGCTCACACAACGATTATGCGATAGGTTCATCAATATGGACCTCAATTAGAAGAGAAAGTACGACATCATCTTAAAACAACAAATGATTCATGGAGAGTCGATGAAACTTATATTAAAGTGAAAGGGCAATGGATGTATTTATAT